>JAIRYN010000009.1 GCA_031267575.1 Synergistaceae bacterium
ATAAATGTAATTGTCCCCATTTACAACGTGGAGCAATACCTGCGTAGGTGTCTGGACAGCATACTGGCGCAGACGCACAAGAACCTGCGGGTTATCCTCGTGGACGATGGCGCGCTGGATGGTTGCCCCGCGATATGCGACGAGTACGCTCAAAAAGACAGTCGCGTTATGGCAATTCACCGTCCAAACGGTGGACTATCCGCCGCAAGGAACAGCGGACTGTCCGCTCTCTTGGACGACGGACTGTCAGGTGGCAAAGGCGAGTACGTCGCCTTTGTGGACAGCGACGATTATATCGCGCCGGATTATATAGAATTTCTGTATAAACTGCTTCGGGATAGCAACGCGGATATATCCCAGTGTGGGCATTACGTCGTATACTCCGAAAGTCGTATGTCAGATCAAGACCCCCACCACGCTACGGTGACACTTGACAAGTATCAGGCGATTGAGAGCCTGTGCTATAATGGTATATATGACGTGACGGCTTGGAACAAACTGTATAAACTGAGTATATTTGACGCGATACGATACCCGGAGGGGCGAATTTATGAGGACACGGCGGTTTGTTATTTGGTTGCTGAAAAAGCGGAGCGTTTCGTCGTCAATATGACACCGAAGTATTATTACATCCAGAGATACAATTCCATCGCCAACGGCGTGGTATTTAACGAGCGCAAATACCAGTTTATACAGGCTGGCGATGAAATGGCGGATTATATAATGTATCATTACCCGGACTTGACCAAATCAGCCAATGTTAAGCGTGTGTTTGTAAGGCTTTCCACTCTATCCCAAATGGTTAATTGCGGGCATAATGACAAACGACGTGTTTCAGAGATGAAACGCGTAGTCGCTAAGTACAGATGGGATGCGCTGTTAGACAAAAAGGCTTCCAAACGGGACAAATTTGGGATTATGGCGCTTATGCTCGGATTTCAGTTTTATCGATTTGTGTGGAGGCTATACTATGCATTAAGGAGAAGAATATGAGTGAAATTATTACAAAGACCATAAAGGATTTTTTGCGAACGATTCAATCTAAGTTTGCCTACAGAGACACTCTTACAAGATTAAGGGATGACTCTTCTCAGCACAGGTTAATGTTATTTTGTTGTCCGGAACATAAAAACTTAGGCGATCATGCCATAACTGCCGCCGTAGTGGATTTTTTCGCCTCTGAGTTGCCTCAATATCCGTTGATAAAAATAAGTGAAATTCTTGGCAAATATAACCTTAGCGAGGTTAAAAAGTATATTCGAGACACGGATATTATTCTCATAAACGCCGGCGGTTTTCTTGGGACACTTTATATGTCGTGGTCGGAGGAACCCGTCCGGAATATAATTCAAGCGTTTCCTGAAAACAAAATTGTGGTATTGCCGCAGACGGTGTATTATGAGGATACGCCTTGGGGAGAAGAACAATTAGAAAAAACCAAAATGATATGGCAGAGTCACCACAATTTATCGGTCTTTTTGCGTGAGGAACGCTCTTATGACTTAGTGAAGAAGAGACTATACGGTGGCTATTTTAATGCTGCTTTTTGTGTACCTGACATTGTTTTAGAATTGAATAAAACAGAGCCGAAACGAGACAGACACGGTGGACTCCTATGTTTTAGGGATGATAAAGAAAGTATTTTGAGCAAAATCGAAATACAAGCGATAGAGTCTGCCGTTTCGCAAAACTTTGGTCAATATTTTTATGTCGATACAGTTATCGACAGGATATTTGTAAAAGATTTTGATAATGAACTAAAAAATATGTTTGATAAATTTAGGCGCGCGCAAATTGTTGTCACCGACAGATTGCACGGGCTTATATTTTCCGCGATAACAAGCACACCGTGTGTCGCGCTTAATAATGTAAGTCGGAAGGTAGAATATATTAGCAAATGGCTTGACGAATTCAACTACATAAAATTCGCTGATCGTGTTGATGACGCCGTTAAAGATATTGTTGCTTTGAAAACGTTACAAGATACAGACCGTTACGATAATACAGGATTTATGCCATTCTTTAAAAAAATCGCTATAATTGTAGAGGATTAAATTATGGATCAAATGAAGAGGTTTATTGATATATTGGTCCCGATATACACATGCAACTTTAAATGTGATTATTGTTATATATCCCACAACGCGCCCCAACATTCCGACGGCAAACCATTTAAATATTCGCCGGAAACAATTGGGAGAGCGTTCAGCGCGGATAGGTTGGGTGGAGTATGCCTTGTTAATATGTGCGGGGTAGGAGAAACGCTTATTCCCAATGAGATTATCGAAATAACAAGGCAAATCCTGATGCAGAGACATTACGTTTGGATTGTAACAAATGGTACGCTTACAAAAAGGTTTAATCAGTTCGCGAACTTTCCTGCCGAACTAAGAAAGCGTCTTGGCTTCAAGATGTCTTTCCATTATCTCGAACTCATTGAACATGGTTTGCTTGACTGCTTCTTTGACAATGTTAAAATCGTCAAAAACGCTCACATGTCCTTTTCGGTCGAGGTTACCGCAAACGACGAGGCGGAAAGCCATATCTCCGAAATTCTCGAACTTACAAAGAGTAAACTTGGCCATTATTGCCATATTTCGCTTCCGCGTGACGAAAAGGACCCTGATTACACGCTTATGTCAAAACATTCACTTGAAAAATTCCACAGAATTTGGGGTGTCTTTGATAGTCCTATGCTTGATTTTAAAGTGTCTACATGGATGCAGAAACGTAAAGAATACTGCTACGCAGGCGCGTGGACGTATCTTCTTTCGCTTGAAACAGGCGTTCTGTCAACATGTTACGGTCAGATTTATGGACAAGATTTTTTCGATTTATCCAAACCAATTCGTGACATTCCCGTCGGGCATCATTGCAAACAGTCTCACTGCTTTAACGGTCACGCTTTTTTAGCGCTTGGGGATGTTCTTGAAGTTAAGGGGATTACTTATACTGATATTAGGAACCGCGTTGCCTCTGACGAGAGTAATTGGTTAACACCGGAAATGAAAGCATTTTGCTCCCAACGACTACAAGAGGGAAATAAAATTTTTTCTAATCGGGAAAAGATGTGGTTAGAACTGAGAAAACCGTTTTTTATCCGAAGCGATTTTAAAAACAAAGTTATTAAGAGGATAAAGAACATTTGCTTTAAGAGGAAAACGCGAAAATGAAAACCGCTCATATTAGCTTTGACGATGTTTGGTTATGTCTTAACGACATCAATCGGAAAAAATATAAAAGCGTTTTTGAGAATTCGTTTCTTAGTACTTTATTAAAATTCAATAAAAAATATGGCGCAAAATTTACGCTCTATTGTTTTGATAGAGTTAAATCTTTCGATATCGAAAAAATGACCGACCGTTATTTTGAGGAATTAACTTCCGCAGATTTTATTAAATTCGCTTATCATGGTTGCTTTGAGCAAGGCAACTTAATCGAGAGGTTTTCATTGTTCAATAAAAACATTGAGCGAATCGGCGGTAAAACAAGTTCAACCTTACGTCTCCATAGATTTCAAGCAAACGAGATTGATATCAGCATACTTACAGCCGGTGGCGTAAATACTTTGCTCTGTGCTGATGATGACAGAATAAATTACTCTCTTTCACTTGACGAGAATGTCAGGTTGCAACAGCAACGGCAGATATTCAAAGATGGCGTTTTGTACAGAAAAAGTGACCTCAGACTTGAATTAGCCCGACGGCCAAAACAGTCTGTCTTGGATTTGGGGGATGCTGCCGTAGTTTTCACACATGAATGGGCGTTCCCGTATGTGCGCAGAGGTATTTTCATTGATAATATATTAAAAAAGATGGAAATATATTTAGCTTATTTCCAACAACTGGAATATGAATTTATTTTTTAGTTGAGTTAGATTAGGGGGTTGTCTGTGAACAATAGCCGCGCTTTTGTTTTCAACACGATAGCCGGTATCGCGATGGTTATGGTATCGACCACGAATTCTTTTATTGTGCCGAAACTTACATTAGGTGTTTATGGCATGGAGATTACGGGTCTTGTCGCGTCGATTACCCAGCTTATGGCGTTCTTTATGCTCATTGAGGCGGGGCTGTCCAAAGCGGTAACGGTCAACCTATACGCTCCTATGGCAAATAAAGACTATAAGGCAGCAAGTGGCATACTTGTCGCGTCTAAACGGCTCTACGATAAAATCAGCGTCTTTTTTGCCACGTTGGTGCTGGGCGTCGCGTTTATATACCCGCTCATCGTGCGAAACAGCAACGTAGGCTATTCCACCACTTTCCTGCTGTTTATTATATTGGGTGCCAACGGTCTTTTGGAATTTGTCGCAATCAAACGTTATAGCGTTGTTCTAACCGCAGACAACCGTGTCGGCGTAATCCAAATCGCGCATACGGTTCGGCTTGCCTTGCAGTGCGGGCTTGTCTCCGTTTTGATATATTTCAGGCTGCCCATCCTTATTGTCGAGGCGGCTTCCATCATTATTTATATTATCTGCCCAATAATACTGCATTTATATTGCCGCAAAATGTATAGCCGAATCGACTATTCCGCCCCGCCGAATACGGAGGCGCTGGCAAACCACTACGACGCTATGGTACAACCCTTGACTCTTGTAACGCAAACAAGCGCGCCTATTGTCATAGCGACTATCCTGCTCCCTATATCCGAGGTCGGCATTCTTTCCATGTATTTAATTGTCGTCCGTGGTGTGGATAATATTTTGGGCGTGCTAAGCTCAACGACAAGCGCCTTCGGCCAATTATACGCCCAAGGAGAATCGGAGCGGTTATATCGCGCGTACGGGCAATTCGAATCCTTGGTCTGCTTTCTCAGCGCTATTGTATTTTCTGTTATGACGGTTAACTTTGAGCCGTTTATGCGCTTGTACAGCGGAAGCACCGTATCGGGATTGGCATTTCTGTGTTGTGTGCGCGGATTCACCCGCAATCTGCGTATGCCACAGGACAATATGTTAAATGCCATAGGTTGGTTTCGGGGTACAAGAAGATATATGATTACCCAAACGCTCATACAGATTACGGCTTCGGTATTATTAGGGCTGAAGTTCGGTGTTTTGGGCATTTTCATCGGGGACATACTGTCGCAGGTTTACCGCGACTTGGAGATTGTAATACACATCCCCAAAAAAGTCGGTTTTCGGATACTGCCAAGCATTAGCAGATGGTTAGTCAGCGTAACATGCTTCTCTCTTATCGGTTTTTTGTTAGGCAGGACGAATTTTCTTTTCCCGCGTATAGGAAGTTTTGGGGCGTGGATAGAGTTCTCGGCTTTTTCACTTGTGTTATCTACTTTAATAGCGGGCGCCGCGTTTATGGCACTTGACAGAAGAATCTATGCTAAAATATTTAAGGTAAAAGTTATGCCGTTTGCGCGACGTTTAGCAGGCAAACTTAAATAATTAATTATAATTTTAGAGGGTCTGTGCAATGAATGGAAAAATTCTAATCTCTACGCATAAAGAAATCTCAAAATACCCAAAGACCGAACCTTATATGCCGGTATACGCTGGCTCGGCGATAACAAATAAACCGTTCCAATACCAGCGGGACGATGAGAATCACGGGGGAGGGGAGATCAGCTCTTTAAATCCTACATACCTTGAACTCACCGCTTTGTATTGGGGTTGGAAAAATCTTAAGAATTATGACTACTTGGGGCTATGCCACTACTCCAAATGGTTAACCGCCAAGCGCAAAAAGAGAAGTTGGCCTTTCTATCAGTGCTTTGCTTTTTCACAGGACAAAACTGTCAAATTGGCGCTCACCAAAGAGGAAATAGAGAAAATCTTGCAAACGCACGACGGTATAGTCAAAAAAGAGACTAAAATCCGCACAAGGTTTATGTCCGAGCCATTGGGCCGTATAGAAGCTGTTATTAAACAAAAGTATCCGGAGTATTTGAGTTCTTTTTATGGCGTAATAAAAAGCCAACGATACTCTACTCAAAATATCTTCGTAATGAGAAAAAGAATGCTTGACGACTATCTGACATTTATGTACTCTTTTTGTGAAGAAGGTGAGAAAATATATGGAGACAAATTTCGACCGGCATTTGCCACGGAACATCTATTAAGCATATGGCTGGATTACCATAAAGAATACTCTGTGAAAAAATTGTATACAATTGCCTCATTGGGTGAAAAACTGAACAGGGTTTGGAAACTGATAAAAATCAGAACCCGCAACTGGAAGAAATATTTTTTGAGATAAAAACCCGCGAGGGGCTTATTGGTTGGAGGGACGAGTTGGAGGGACGAGTTTGAAGCAATATGATTTTCTGATTGTCGGTGGTGCCCTCCTATAATTTTTCAATTTTCCTAAAGTGTTCGGCGAATGCCTCGGCAAAAGCGGCATCGTTGATGTGGCATGGTACGCGGATAACCTTCCCCCGATCAGTCAATTAGTAGGCTATTACGCAATCGGTCAGAAAACTATACGACACAACCACATAAGCTTTAATCCCCAACTTATTTTCCTATTATCATATTCGCGAGCGGATAGATTTGCCAGAGAATCAGCGAAACCCAAAACCACAAAAAAATGTAAGTAACCCTAGATATAGTCCTTTAGGCCTATATCTAGTAGGTATTGTATTTCTCTCTCTTGCCCAGAAATCCGCCTAGAAGCTCTAGAATACCTGGAGAACGACACGTATCCTGGAATGACGCCTACAATGCTGCCAAAAGCTGGGAGATAGTGCTAGGATACCATTTACCCACCCCGGAGATTGTTACGACACCTTCTTCGTTGAACTGAGCCGATATTTTCGAGAAGGTCATTCCCTCTTGCCTCATGCTTTGGATTCTTTGCAAGATGAACTGGCGATAATCCAACTTCTTATCGTCCTTTGTAGATTCTTCCTGAGTTTCCAGATTTTCCTGGACCGGCGACGATTTTTGTTGAGGCCGAGTTTGTAACCGTTGCGGCATCTCGTTCAATTGATCAACATAATGCCGCAAAACATGAAGATTGCTTTCTTCTTGAGTAATCCATTTCTGAAAGAGTTCTAGATCGGAAAAGCCCGTTGCCTCCGAAATTTTTCGGAACTTGTCCAATAGAACGCTACCCACAGGAATCCGTATTTCAATATCGCTCACGCATGTTAGATCTTCTTTATTTTTCCTTAACATATCCAGCAGCGCCTCTCTTCTTATAATCTTTCGTCAAAAAACACAGGACACACGCGCGCTAAACTTATGAACATCACAATGATACCCTCACTATTTCTTCTTTTTGATTTTCGCCGCTCGGACTTTCTCTTTCAATTCTTTTCCGGGCCGGAAAGTAGGAACTTTCTTAGCTGGAATCTTGACGATTATTGATGGGTCCTGGGGGTTTCTCCCCTCACGAGCCGCGCGATCTTTCACTTCAAAAACTCCGAAGCCGACAAATGTGCATTTTTCTCCTTTACCTAGAGAATCTGCGATAGAAGCGAAAACCTCTTCAACGATAGGGGCGATATCTTTCTTCGTTTCATGACGTTTCTCAGCAATAGTTCCAACAAGTTCCGCTTTTGTCATGCTTTAAACCTCCCATTGGGTATTTTTCTACATTATAGCAGCCTAAATAAATTGCGCAAGTTCTTTTTTATCTTTTTCTAGTTTTAGCAATACCTATTCAAATTTTTCTTCGCAAAATTGGTCTATATTCCTAATTGACCTGTTAGTTCGCTTAGTGGACATGAAACTGTTCTACCGATCGAGTAGTATTATTTTTAACTACACCTTCGGCTATGGCTTTCCGTTTGGCGCCGTATTGGTTCTGGATTATCACCTCCACCTTGAAGAACCAAGAACCGTCAACACGTTGTTCCTCGTATCGCAAACCGCTACCCCAGTGACATTTAAATCCATAAGATTTATGTTGGCCGTATTTTTCAAAGGCTTTTCTCGCGTCTCTTTTTGGGAGTTCGCCAGAATGATCACGGGCAACGACCTTGGCGGCGTTCCGGTCATCTTGTATGAGCGCGGGAGGAACAGAAGAGCATAGCGCAAAATAGCGCTCGTTCTCTAAGTTGCTAATATCAGGGTAAGACGGCCCTTTACCCGTCAAGTTTGAAACTTTATACCTGCTACCGTCATAACTTACGTTAAGCGAGGCATCGACAACGCTACCGACTTCGTAAATTTTGAGTTTCAAGTGGTCAACGTGCCAGGTGTTTTTACTCTTCGCAGTCCACGTTCCCTCCGATTCAACATTCATAAAAAATCCGGCTACATCCGCGTAACTATGAAATTTTGAAATATCATAGTCGTTTCCATCACTTGTCAAAACATCTGTAGCGTAGTAATTTGTAAAGGCTACTACTGCCGCGCGTAACGCGTATTTCACAGGGAAATTTACCGAGACCGCATGGATATCAGGCGCAGTAAGATTAGGAGTGTTGGACGCGGTAACACTTAAAGAATTTAACTGTGGCGCGGTTTCTTTCGCTCTGTCAGTCGTCTTTGCGGGGTATGTATGGTATGTAACCACAATCGGAACATTTGGAGTATATCTCGAACCTGCTCTAAACGTAGTCTTGCCGCCAACTTTTACCGATTCTACTTCTCCGTCCTTGGTGAGCCAACCCATGATCAGGTCGTCCAACACCGCTGTTTGTACATTCGAAAACCCGGCTGCTTGCAATTCGGCTATGACTGTTGAATAGTCAGAACCAATGTAATTACTCGAACCTTTCGGTATTTTTAGTCTGTTGTCGGGTTCGCGCCTACTACTGGAAGTACTGAAAGCTGTCAGCGTTCCGAGAAGGAGAAGTATGCTTATTGTAAATAAGATTATACGTTTCCTATCTATTCCTCCTCTAACTATGGATTTCTGACTAGAATTAGGGCGGAAGTCATTTTTCTTAGGCAAGGCAGACTTACGTCTACTAAATTCCTCTGCGGTAATGCGACCATTTCTATAATCGTCAAAGATTTGTTGAAACGAGTCTTCACTATGAGCACCAGCTTGGGTTACTCCGTTCGACGAAAATGTTTGTGCTTCGCCTTCATCGGAAAGCCATAACCGGCGGTTTTCGGCATTTTCTTTGGGTGTCTTCATATGAGGTGTCTTCATATGAGGTGTCTCTATATTGGGTGTCTTCATATGAGGCGTCTCTATATTGGGCGCTCCCATATCGGGTGTCTTTATATTAGGCGCTCCCATAGAGGTACCTTTTCTTGAATCATTAAACTTAGTGAGCCACTGGTCAAGTTCCCTAGTTTTCGAGTTTGCGAGATAGGATAATTGAGTCAAGACTCCCAAGGAAAAATCGCTTAATGAAGCAAAGCGGGAATTCAGGCTATTCAATACTTCATTAGATACTTCATTAGGTTGATGTTGTGAGTTGTTATACGCCACAGAAGGCTTTGCCGAAACCAATATCACAGCTCCGCATGAAGGACATGGTTCTGAAGGATTAACAATCAAATAATTACACTTAGGGCATGTCACAACAGGCATAACTCTTCACTCTCCCAGTAAAAATCCTCTTGGCCTTTTTCATCGCCTTGGTGGTCATGCCACATAAAAAAAATTATACAAGTTAAATATCTATTCTACAATGCTCATTTGTATATCCCTGTTTCAATTCACCTTGAAAAAAGAAGCCTCCACGACTCCTTGACTTTCTTCAAAAGGTGTTTTAATATGGCAAGTTGTTTAAGAGGCTGAAGACTAGTACTATTGAATACTAGTACTATTGAAGATTAGCAGGTTAAAGATGAGTACGCTGAAAGGATTGGATCGGCTATGGTGGTGTCAAAGACTCTAGTGGCGTTCTTTTACTTTTATTACTGGACAACATACGGGGATCCCAGTCGGAGGAGGATCGGCGCAACGTCCGTTTGTTGAGCCGAATCAAATCGAAAGACTGAGGGTTTCCTCGCAAAATCACGCGAAGGAAACTCTTTTTTTATGTTCACGAGAAAGCGCGAGAAAATACGAGAAAGGAGGAGCTCTTTTAGAAGGAAGCGTTTTACCCTCGAAACTCGAAGGGTGGGTTTCGTATTTCATTTTCGGGAGGAAAAAAAATGCAATCGAATATTCCATTGGTGATTTTGATCGTCTACGTGATCGTGTTGACCCTGTTGTCCTGGAAAGCCACCCAGATCCAAAAACACGGCTCCGGCGGAAAAACGCTGAATTACCTGCTGGCGGGCCAAAGGCTTCCCACAGTGTTGGTTGCCGTCATGCTCACGGGTCTTGCCGTGGGCGGCGCTTCCACCGTGGGCGTGGCGGAACAAGCCTATACAAAAGGCATCTCCGCAGGTTGGTATAACGGAGCTTGGGGCACGGGCGGGATCGTCGTGGGATTGATCTTGGCCTCGAAGTATCGCGGAATGAGTCAGCGCACGGTCCCAGAGATGATGGGAACAGCCTTCGGCAATGGGGCCCGCTTGATCGGCGTCATCGCACAGCTCCTCATCATGATGACGATCACGTCTCTCCAGTATGTGGCGGGCGGGGCAATTTTGGCCTCCATGCTGCCGGAGGTCTTCACGCTCACCACAGGAATGCTCGCCTCCGCCGTGGTCTTCATCGGTATCACCTTATGCGGCGGCTACTGGGCCAGCGGCTTGACCAATGTCGTCAACGTCATCTGCATCTACATCGGAATCATCGCCGCACTTTTTTCTGGTTTTAAAAATTTAGGGGGCTTTGAATCCGTCGCGCAGGCCCTCCCTGAGGGCACCTGGTTCGAGCCCATCAGCGGAATCGGTACGGCGATCTTCGCGGGATGGATGGCCGTCATGATCACCATGGCCTGCACAACCCAGGCGGTGGTGCAGATCTCTCTGGCCGCAAAAGATGAAAAAACAGCGCGTAATGGCTTCATCATTGGTGGTATTTTGACCTTGCCGGCGGGTTTTCTCTGCGCTCTTTTCGGAATCATGGCCGCCGCGAAGTTCCCAGATCTTGCCAACCCCGCCCTCGCGCTGCCCACGATAGCCAAAAACACCATTTCGCCCCTGATTGGCGGCGTTTTCCTCGCAGGGCTTTGGGCAGCCGACGTTTCCACTGCCGTGGGGCTTTTGATGGGGTGTTCCTCGCTGCTCATCCAGGATATTTGGAAGCGGGCGGTGCCCAAAGAGTTCTCTCCCAATACCGAACTCATGATCTCGCGTCTGATGGTTTTCCTGGTTAGTCTCTGCTCATTTTATCTGGCGTTGACCGCGGTGGGGATCTTGCAGACCATCACTTCGGCTTTGGCCATCACCACTTCTTTCACGCTCCTGATTTTGACCAATATCTATGCGCCGCGCCTGTGTAAAAAATCTGCTGGGTTCTGGACAATCTTGGTCTCCCTGATCGTGTGGGGTCTTTGGACCTATGTTCCCTCCACCCGCGTCGGCCCTCATCTGATCTATGCAGAATGGATCGTTTGTCTGGTCGTCTTCGGGATCACCTACTTCCTCGACAGCCGCCCGGCCGTGAGCCTTATGCCTTCGCGGTCCCAAGCCCCGAAGAGCGCCGCCTCCGCAGATTGATGTTACAGAGACAGGACGGTTAAGAGACAATTAAAGAACGCTTAAAAGAACGCTTAAAAGAATGGTTAAAAGAA
This sequence comes from Synergistaceae bacterium, assembly GCA_031267575.1. Lineage (NCBI taxonomy): Bacteria > Thermotogati > Synergistota > Synergistia > Synergistales > Synergistaceae > Synergistaceae bacterium. The sequence goes on from JAIRYN010000009.1 coordinate 11,557, forward strand.
CGGTTATTGGTAACCGTTCTTGAATCATTCTAAGCCGTTTTCGGACAGCAGCTTTTCATCCTTTAAAAGGTCAGGGAGAGGACCTTCGGCGGCAATGCGGCCTCCGTTCATGATCAAAACGCGGGAGCAGATCTCCAGCGCCATGTTCAGGTCGTGAGTGGCCAGAATCATGGATTGGTCCAGGGTTTTCAGAATCTCGATCACCCGTCTCCGCGCCCGCGGATCCAGGGCGGAGGTCGGCTCGTCCAAAGCCAAGATCTCCGGCTGCGTCACCAAAATGCCGGCCAAGGCAATGACGCGCTTCTCTCCGCCCGATAGACGATGTGGAAGCCGGTCCGCTAGATGCGCGGCAGAGAGCTTTTCGAGGATAGCCCGCGCCTGCTCCTGCGCTTCGGCCACGTCCAGTCCTTGGGAGACAAGACCGAAAGCAACATCCTCCAGCACACGGGGCATGAAGAGCTGGTCGTCCGGGTCCTGAAAAACCAGCCCCACAGCGCGTCTGAGACGTTCCAGATCAGAGCCCACCACTTGACCGGAGAACCGGACCTCGCTTTGCTCCGCCAAAGGAAAGCACCCCGTCAAATGCGCCAGCAGCGTGGACTTTCCCGATCCGTTGGCTCCGACAACAGCCAGCTTCTCACCCCGCTTCAGAGAAAAATAAACTTCCCTCAAAGCCACAGGTCCGCTGGGATAAGCGTAATACAAGTTTTTGATTTCCAGAATGGGCTCAGGTGAAGGCGAAAGAGGCGAAGACAAAAGAAAGGAATTCTCGTCTTTCATTGGCTTTTATCCGCTTTTAGTGACGCCAGTAAAGACCGACGGTTACAAACAGAACGGTGTTTGCCGCGAAGAAAGCGCAGAGCAACGTATCACGCAGACGCCAACTTTCGGGGTGATATTGGGACAATCCGGTCATGCCACCCCGGCAGCGCATAGCCAACATTGAACGCTCCGCCCGGTCCGAGCTATGAATCAAGGTCGTGCCCAACATGCAGGCGAAAGCGTGCCAAAGGCGTTTCCCGCTCAGCGCGGGAGCTCGCAGGTGTATCGCGCGAGTCATGGTTGCCACTCGATCCATCATTAGAAGTGAGTAACGCAAAGTGAGCAACAAAAGCGCGCGCATCTTTTCAGGGAGGCGAAACTCGCTTAAGACGCCATCGACGCGTTCCATCCCTAGCTCTGCTACCATGCGGATCAACGTGACAGAGATCAAATTCAGCTTGCAGGTGAGCAAAAGAGCCAAACGTATCCCAGGCTCAGAGAGATCGGAGAAAAGAGGCAAAACACCGCCGATTCTGGGGCCAGGCGTGGTCAATGGCAGTAAAATCCACGCGAAAAACATGACGACGTTGATGTGAGCCAAAGACCTCCTTAGCCCCGCGAAGTCACTCGCAAATACCAGCAGGAGCGGAATGACCGAGCCTATCAACAGCTCCGGCAAAGATCGCGCCGAGGCCAATAGAACCGTCAGTAATACCGCGCAAAGCACGCGGCACCGAGGATCGAAAATATCAAGACGCGACGGGTGTTCACCGTCGTAAATCCGGTCGATATGAAAGCGCACTCCATAAATCTCCTTAGTGAATCAGATAAAAGGCCTAAAGTCAGATAAAAGGCCTAAAGTTAGAATAGCTCAAAGCAATCTTCCTCAGTGAATCAGATAAAAGGCCTGAAGTCAGATAAAAGGCCTAAAGTTAGAATAGCTTAAAGCAATCTTCCTTAGTGAATCAGATAAAAGGCCTGAAGTCAGGTAAAAGGCCTAAAGTTAGAATAGCTCAAAGCAATCTTCCTTAGTGAATCAGATAAAAGGCCTAAAGTTAGAATAGCTCAAAGCAATCTTCCTTAGTGAATCAGATAAAAGGCCTGAAGTCAGATAAAAGGCCTGAAGTTAGAATAGCTCAAAGCAATCTTCCTCAGTGAATCAGATAAAAGGCCTGAAGTCAGATAAAAGGCCTAAAGTTAGAATAGCTCAAAGCAATTTGCTATGTTGAGTATTAATTAACCATTCACGTGATTTCGCATTTATCGGCCCCGTACAAAATATCAGGCGCGGCCTTTTTTAGAAATCCTACCATAAAAAGCGTAACCACGCCCTCGATGAAAGCGAGAGGCAGGTGCGCGGCGAAAACAACTTTCACGGCGCCCGTCATACCGGGATCGGAGAGTCTCAAGAAAATCCCCACTCCCACAGCTCCCAAGATCACCGCCAAAAATCCGGCCGCAAAAGACAAAGCCGAGGCGAAAAGAGCGTCGCTTCGTCGGATCGGACCGGAAAACAACAGATAAACAACCAAAGCGGGAAAAGCCATATCAGCCGTATTGGCCCCCAACACGAGAAGCCCTCCGAACTGGAACAGCACCGCCTGTAAAAGCAACGCCGCCAACATGGCGGGAAAGACACCCCACCCCAGCACTAGTCCCATCGGCGCCAGCAGGGATAAATGGGTGGCACTTGGCCCAATCCTGATGTTGACCAACGACGCTAGGAAAAACGTGGAGGAAAATACCGCCACGCGAACGATCTTGTCGGAATCCAATTTCTTCAACCCCACCGCCACGCCAACTCCCGTCACAGCCCATCCGACGGCCAACATCTGAGGCGTCAGAAAACCCTCGCTGATATGCATTATCCCACTCCACCAACCACTCCACCAACCGCTTTACCGCGTCGAATCCAGGACAGAAAAGCAGCGACGTTGAAAAGCAAACTAACCCCCAACCCCGCTTTGATGACCAGATCTATGCCCTCCGGCGCGGCCGTTTTCGCGACAACTTCCAGCGGCTCGTCGTATCGCGTATCGCCGTCGGTCGCTTCCTGTTCGGCCTCGGTTTTGGCTCCAGCCTCGGCGCCGGCGTTGACCTTGGCCTCGACTAGGTGCCCTTCTTCGTCCCGGACGACGACGCGCCATTGACCGGGCGCGTTGGGGGTAAAGGCAAAACGCCCAGCCTCGTCTGTGCGCCCCGATTGGAAGGCGAATTTTTCGTCTAAAGGCGAGAAGACTTTCGCTTCAAGATAGCTCATGGTCTCGCCTGTGGAATAGTAAAATTCCAGAGAAATCGGTTTTTTCTCCGACTGCCTGTATCCCGTCCCATGAGCGAAGGCAGGACTCCACGCGAGAAACGGGCCGGTCGCGAAAACCAGCCCGACCCCCGCCACCATAATTTTCAAGCGGCGTAAGATTTCCATTGAACATCTCCTACTAAAACTTTCCCCGTTGTCTCTTTGCGCACCCAATAGGCTACTTTACGGAGAAACTCAGGATGGACCGCAGGTTACGGGCATCGTATTCACCCTCCACCCCTGGCTCTCCATCCTTGGCCGCGCGCACGAACCAGAACCCCGGCGCAGTGATCTTGATCTTGGCGATACCCTCGGCGTTGCTTTCCGTATAGTAAGCGTAGGTGTTGACAAGATCAGACGCGAAACCGTCGTAAGAAGCCCACACAGGTAACGCCACGGGTTGGCCTTTGTATTGGACCTTCACCTCGAAATACTCTCCAACCTTGGCGCTGACTGGGTTCGTAACCGGAATAACCTCCAGCTCCTGACCCACCACCGTCGCGAAGTTCGTGTCCTCTTTCGAGGCGTTGACGATGGCCTTGGCAAACTTGTCGGTTTTTGTGGCCCGAAGAACCTTCAGGTTTTTCGCTTCAAGTTCTTTGCGGGTTCCTGCCTGGCTACCTTCATTGGTGATGCTCCAAACCTCGCCATCTTTGTTCGCGAGAATCAGAACCGCGCCGTCGTCTACTACTTTGACGTTGTAATCTATGCGCAGCTCAGGCTCGTTCCCCTTCAGCTCCACTTTCTCCAGTTTTCCGTCGCGAAACACCCCCGCCTCGATGAGAGAAACGTTTTCGACTTCCTCTTTTACAATGAATTGATGAGTGGAGTGCAGTTCGATGGGCAAAACCTCTCCTTTGGCGATCTCCGTCTTCGTGGGTTTCACGATCAATTCGTGAGCAAAGACGGCGCTTGTCATTCCAACCAATAGCATAACAACCAAAACCATAACGACCAATACCGCGACAAACCGACGCATAAATAACACACTCCTTAAAGGGAATTGATTACGTCGGATATAATAGCACCTTTTCTATAAAATGTGCTACCGTTATTTGTAGATAACCACTGCAACACGCAAGCTGAAGACGCAAAAGGAGCCCCTAATTCCTGAGCTCCTTTCATAAACTTTTTATAAACTTTTAAACTTTATAGGACTATTTTAAACTCAGATACGCCGTCGCCTTTTCCTTGACTCGTTTTCCATCGGCGCGGCCCGCCACCATCGACATCAAGGTCCCCATGAGTTTTCCCATATCCTTGGGAGATACGGCCCCTGCTTGCTCGGCAGCCAGCTTCACCAAAGCATCCAGCTCATCTTCCTCCAATTGGGCAGGAAGGTAACGCTCCAAAACGGTGATCTCTGACAGCTCTTCTTGGGCTCTCTGGGGAGCACCGCCCGCTTCATACTGTTCGGCCGCTTCTTTGCGCTGTTTTACCAGCCGACGAACCAAGCCTAAAGTTTCTTCCTCGGTCAGCTCCGACGCTTTACCCTTATTGGCCTGAGCTTTTTGAAACTCAGCCTTCAACATACGCAACACCGATAACGTCAGTTCATCACGCGACTTCATTGCCGCCATCAAATCTGCAGCTACTGTCGCCACTAATCCCATCTCGCCACCTACCCCCTGGTTCGGCTATTCTTGCGCTTTCTAGCCGCTTCCGCTCTCTTCAGCTTTTTGGCATCGCTGGGTTTCTCGTAATGCTCCCTTTTTCTTGCCTCGCGAAGGGTGCCGACTTTTGAAACCTCCCGCTTAAACCTACGGAGAGTGTCCTCAAGGCTCTCTCCCTCTCTACGAGTGACCGTCGTCATCTCAGATCCCCCCCTTCCGGGTTTTAGGATCGCCGCCTAACCTGGAGGCCAACCGAAATCACGCCCCGACAGCAGATGCAAATGAAGATGCGGCACCGTCTGCCCGCTCTGCTCCCCCGTGTTGACGACCATACGAAAACCTTTTTCGTTCAGTCCCAGATCATGAGCCACCGCTACCGCGCGTCCCATAACCAAAGCCCAAACATTCGGGTCGTCCACCTCAACGGCGGACACAACGTGCTGCGTAGGGATAATCAACAAATGCGTGGGGGCTTGGGGGTTCACGTCACGCACAACAAAAACTTTATCGTCTTTGTAAACAAATTCCGCAGATATTTCCCCCCGCGCTATCTTGCAAAAAATACAATCATCCATCATGCTGTTATCCATGCTGTTATCCATACTGTTATCCATGCACTACTATCCATTGTGCTTGTGCTCATTCCGCGCTCACCCCTGGATTTTTTACTATTATAACATTTTTCATCTTTCATTTTTCACCTTTCATCCACAATTCATACGTCCCTCATTTCGATGAGCGTCCCAGATGAGCGCCTCAACCGAGGCTTCCGGTTTTCCGCGCGTTCGGAGTATGAACGGTAAACGTCTTCTCCAATTGGGCGTCGATGGCGTTGGACAATTGATCCAAGTCGGGTATGCCTTCAAAAACTTTTTTCCCTTCCAGAATCCAGGTAGGCACGTCGGAGCGAACCCGGTAACGGAACACGTCCCATAATGACAGCAAGTCACTGGGATCCTTAACGGACATATCCAGCCGGTTTCCGTAACGGCGTTCCAGCTCGCGAATGCGCTCCGCGACACGAGAAACGTATTCTGCCGGTTTGGGAGGCTTTTCTCGCCATATATCGGGAGGGCCACCGCAACAACACCATCGAGCCACGCTGTGTTTCATTATGATCTTCAAAACGATCTTCATATGATCTTCAAAATAATCTTCATACTGATCTTCAAAACAATCTTCAAATGAACGGCCACGTTTTTTCTGCCTCCCTTAAAAGAGTCACGTTTATTATACCGTCTAGAAACAATCATGGAACTGGGTTACAATAAAGCGATTCTCATTCAATCTCATTCAACGGCTTCAGCCGTTGAATGAGATTGAATGAGAATCGCAACGCCGCCAACGGCGGCGTTTGTTTTGTATTTGGTTTCTTGTCATATGTCTACTTTCATGTTAAACTTCTTTTTATGGCTTATCAACGCGAGATGCGAGGCGGAACACGACCAGGATATCAATGTGGCTGTAAATATTTTCAGAGTGGGGGTATCCACTCTTCAAGGAGAAGACGTAAGACCAGTTTCAATCGGCTGTCTTTGTCGATCTTACAACCCTATGACTTTAGTCCCATGACTTTAGTCGTGGAAGTATGTCAAAATAAATGGTATGAAGCCAAATATTGCGTCGATTTTGAAAAACCTTCCTGATAAACCCGGTGTGTATATCATGCGGGATGAAAAGGGAGAGGTTGTTTACGTGGGCAAAGCCAAGAGGCTGAAGCGTAGGGTTGCTTCTTATTTTAGGCACTCAGGTTTCGCGTCGCCCCGCTTGCGGAAATTGGTGGAACTGGTGGAGGACATCTCCACTCTGCGGACTGAGAGCGAGGCCGAGGCTTTGATCGTAGAGTCTAAGCTGATCCGCCGCTACTCTCCCTTCTTCAATATCGACCTCAAAATGAGCGACCGCTATCCTTTCATTCGCGTTACAGACGAGCCTTTCCCCCGCCTGGTGGTGACACGACGGAAGCAGGACGACGGCTCCATCTGGTTCGGCCCCTACGTCAGCGTGGGATCCATCCGTACTTTGCTGCGCCTGGTGGAGCGCTATTTCCCCCTGCGGCACTGCAAATCCGAGATCGTCAGTGGCAAATTCGATAAACCTGATAAACGACCCTGCCTGGAATACTCTCTGGGTCGCTGCATGGGCGTCTGCGCAGGTCTCTGCTCGGAGGCCGAGTACCGAGATAGGGTGAACGATGTGGCGCTTCTGCTCCAGGGAAACACCGCGGAACTGGTGGAGCGGATTCGGCGCCGTATGGACGCCGCAGCCAAGAAGATGGCCTTCGAGGAAGCCGCCCGCTGCCGCGACACGATACGGGCGATCTGGAAAGTTTCCCGTCAGCGCGTTTCCGAGGCGTTGCGGGAGGATCTGGACTCCGAGACGTGGCAGGTCCTGACAAAGCTCCAGGAGACTTTCGGCCTGAAAATTCTCCCCTGGAGAATTGACGCCTTCGACATCTCTCACATGTCCGGGCGGGAGATGTACGGGTGTTGCGTGGTGTTCGAGCAAGGTAAGCCCAATCCCTCCCTTTACCGGCGCTTCAAGATTCGCTCTCTGGCTTCGCTGACTGAGAACCCTGATTTGACCGCGGCCGTGGAACCGACGGTGAGCAAAGATAGCAAGATGAGCAAGGTGAGCGAACCGCGGCCTTCCAACGTCAAAAATACTGATTTTGATTCCTATCCTGTGGATGATTTTCGCGCGATTCAGGAGACGGTGTTGCGCCGCTATCGCCACGCCTTAGACAACGCGGAGCCCTTACCGCAGTTCACCGTCATCGACGGCGGCCCCACGCAGCTGGAGTTCGCGATGAAGTCCTTTGAGGAGCTGAAGTTGGATATTCCCATCGTTGCCCTGGCCAAGCGAGAGGAGCTGGTCTACCGTCCCGGTCTCCCGGAACCTCTGCGCCTCTCCCTCGACGATCCCGTGCTGAAGCTGTTGCAACGTTTGCGCGACGAGGTTCACCGCTATTCTATCACCACACACCGCAATGCGCGGGTCAGCCGTCTCCGCCGCTCCGTGCTGGAGGAGGTCCCCGGTATTGGCAAAGCCCGTGCCGCGCAACTCATCGTGAAATTCGGCAGCGTTCAGCGCATTGCGATGATGGACCCTGATGAGCTGTCAAGTGTCCCCGGTGTAGGGATTGGGAAAACTCTGGCGAAAAAAATCATCGACTATTTGATCGGTGAGCTAGGCACGGACCCAAAGACGGACCCAAAGTAGGTGTTGATTTAGGTATTGTAGGTGTTGATTTAGGTATTAAAGAAACAGCGACCGTTTCTAACCATCAGGTTTTTAGCAATATAAGCAATATAAACAAAGCATCTAATACAAACAAAGCATCTAATATAATAAAGAAATTAAAACGTAGGCTTAAACGAGAGCAATGTAAATTTTTTCGAAAAATTAATTATAGAAAGGAGGTTTCGTCTTGATAAAGAAGGATTTCACGCTACGCTCCGAGTGGCCGCCGTCGGGAGACCAGCCGGAGGCCATAGAAGCGCTGACAAAAGGATTGATCCAGGGCGACCGTTATCAAACGCTCTTGGGCGTCACAGGCAGCGGCAAAACCTTCACGATGGCCAACGTCATCGCTAACGTCAATCGTCCCACCTTGGTGTTGGCTCATAACAAAACCCTGGCGGCGCAGCTTTATAGCGAGTTCAAGCTCTTTTTCCCGGAGAACGCTGTGCACTACTTCGTGAGTTACTACGATTATTACCAGCCTGAAGCCTATATTCCGTCCAGTGACACCTACATTGAAAAAGACGCCTCCATCAACGAGCGCATCGAAAAGCTGCGTTTGGCCGCCACGAAAGCCCTCGTGGAGCGACACGACGTGCTTGTGGTAGCCAGCGTCTCCTGCGTCTACGGCTTGGGGAAACGCGAAAACTACGAGGCGGCGATCTTTCCTTTCTCCGAAGGCGACCGCTGGGAGCACAGAACCTTTATGCGACACCTGATGGAAAACTACTATGAGCGCAATGACCAAGTTCTGGCGGCGGGAAAGTTCCGCGTCCGGGGCGATACCATAGAGATTTTCCCCGCCTATGACGAAAACTGCGTTCGCGTGACGTTCTTCGACGATGAGATCGAGCGCGTCGATCTCATCCACCCGGTGACGGGCAAGATCGTGGAGCGTATCCGAGAAGCGTCCATCTTTCCTGCTCAACACTACGTCACCCAGACCGACTCCATCGAGAGATCAAAGCCCCTGATCGAGGCCGAAATGGAGGATATGGTCGAGCGCTTCACTCAGGAGGGGAAACTCCTGGAGGCCCAGAGAATCCGTATGCGCACCCGCTACGACTTGGAGATGTTGACGGAGGTGGGGTATTGTTCCGGCATCGAAAACTACTCTCGCTACCTGGACGGGCGCGAAAAAGACGATCCACCGGGGACGCTGGTGGATTTTTTTCCTGACGATTTTCTGCTGGTCGTGGACGAGTCCCATATCACCCTACCTCAGGTGCGGGGCATGTTCAACGGCGACCGAGCGCGGAAGTCGGTCCTGGTGGACAACGGATTTCGCCTGCCTTCCTGCTTGGATAACAGACCGCTGGAATGGAAGGAATTTGAGGGCAAAATGCGCTCGGCGATCTTCGTGTCGGCGACGCCGGGAGATTACGAGGTGGAGAACTCCTCCCGTCTCGTGGAGCAAGTGATACGCCCAACAGGGGTGGTAGATCCCGAAGTGGAGATTCTCCCTGCCACGGGACAGGTCGACGATCTTATCGAACGTTTGCGCGTCGTGACGGAGAAGGGCGAGCGGGCTCTGGTCCTCACCCTGACGAAAAAATCCTCGGAGGACCTGGCTGAGTACCTGCGAGAGCTGAAGTTCAAGGTGAAGTACATTCACTCGGAGCTGAACACCTTCGAGAGGGCTGAACTGATCCGGGATCTGCGTCGGGGTGATATTCAGGCGCTGGTGGGCATCAACTTGCTCCGAGAGGGCATGGACCTGCCGGAGGTGTCCCTGGTGGCTATTTTGGACGCCGACCGGGAGGGGTATCTGCGCTCCCATCGCTCGCTGATCCAAATCATAGGACGAGCGGCGCGTAACATCAGCAGCAAAGTCTACCTCTACGCGGACAACGAAACCGAAAGCATACGCAAATCCGTCGAGGAGACGCGGCGGCGCCGTCAGAAGCAACTGGACTTTAACGAGCGGAACGGGATCATCCCCCGCAACGTGGAAAAAGAGATCACGAGTCTCTTGCCCCAAGAGCTGCTGGAAGCCTATTCCTTGGATCCAACAGCCTCTACTGCCTCCAGCGCGGAGGGCAGGGCCAAATCCACTCTTTCCACTCTTTCTTCCACTCTTTCGGTGAAGGACCTGGAGCGCGTCATGTGGGAGGCCGTCGAAAAACTCGACTTCGAGCGAGCAGCCGCCATTCGAGATATCATCATAGGGGCTAAAAAAGGGGCTAAAAAAACCCCCGGCTATGCCGGGGGAAAATATAGAACTGGAACTGAAACTAGAACTGGAACCAGAACTAGAAAACCGCTCAAAGGGCAAACGTCATGAACGCGAGCTGATGTTCCGGTCTTTGAAAAGATCGCCCATGGTGTAATTGACGACCTCCTCTTGGGTGGCTCTCTGGTGTTTTTCCTGTTCCGCCCGGGCAGAGCTGCGCTTCTTGTGCTCCTCCTCGCGGGTGGCTTTTAGTTCCTGCTCCTCCAAAGCGCTGAGAGACAAACGCATCCGGCGCTGTTCTGGGTTGACCTCGATCACCCGGGCTATCACCTCTTGCTTCTCGCGGAGAACATCGCCGGGTTTGTCCACACGCTTCGTGCTCAATTGGGAAATGTGGATCAAGCCCTCCACACCGTCCTCTATCTCGACAAAAGCACCGAAATCCGCCAAGCGCACAACTTTAACCTTGATGTCCTGGCCTTTCTTGTAGTGTTCGGTAATATCCTTCCAAGGATCGTGAAGTTGCTTGAAGCCCAAGCTGATGCGGCGCTTGTCGGTGTCGATCTCCAACACCTGAACCTGCACCTCCTGCCCCTTGCGGAATGCCTCTTTCGGGTGGCGGATTCTGGCCCAACTGATGTCTCCGATGTGGACAAGTCCCTCCACGCCCGGCTCTATTTCCACAAAGGCGCCGAAATCCGTGACGTTGGTTACGGGCCCTGTGAGCGTCGCGCCCTTTTGGATACGCTCCAACACGGAATTCCAGGGATCGCCGTCCACCTGCTTGATGCTCAAGGAAATCCTGTTGTTCTCGTGGTCGATGCCGATCACCTTGACCGTGACCTTGTCGCCCTTCTTGAAAGCGTCCTTGATGCGCACGTTGCGCTTCCAGGAAATCTCGCTCATATGGACCAGGCCGTCTACGGCCCCGATGTTCACGAAAACACCGAAATCAGTCAGGCTGCTGACCTCACCCTCGATGATGCTGCCCTCTTTGACCTCTTCGTAAAACTTGGCTCGCTGTTCCGCGGCTTCCTTTTCCACCAAAGACTTTCTGGAAAAGACAATTCTGTGTTTGCGGCGATCTTTTTCAAGCAATTTAGCGTCAAAAACCTCGTCCACGAACTTGTTGAGGTTGACCCCTCTGCCGTCTGCGGCAAGGTGGGAGATGGGAATAAACCCCTCCAGCCCGCAACAATCGACCATCAACCCCCCCTTGACTTTGCGGAGAGCTTTGACCTGGACGATGTCGTTCTGAGCGAGTTTGATGTCAAATTCGGCCCACCGGCGATCGAACTCGTGGCGCCAGCGGTTCAACAAAAGTTGAGCCTCTTCTCCCTCTCGGATGTTGACGACCTGCACCTCTACGCTGTCTCCTATGTGGGGTTTTTCCGCGTCTCCAACCAAGATGCGGTGCGTCCATTCTTTAGAGGGAAGATACCCTTCGCACTTGTAACTGACGTCCACCAACCACCCATTTTCCGTTTCCCCGATGACGGTGCCCGTCCTGATTTCACCCTTACGAAGGTCGGAAAGAGCGATCTGTTCCATCATGCTTTCCATTGTTTCTTGTGTTTCTTGTATTTCTTGTGTTTCCTGAGCCTCGACTTCTTGGGTTCCTGTTTCGTTCTCCATAACCTGTTCCATTGCCACCTTAGCCCCCTTGACTGCCTACATTCTCGCAATTTTATTACAAACTTCCGTAATAAGCCACTCAGGCGTGCTTGCCCCAGCAGCTATGCCAATTCGTTGCCGTCCCTCGAACCACCTCCTCGCCATCTCGCCCATATTATCAAACTTGTCAAGCTCGCCCGCGCTCTCTATCCAAAGAACGGCCATCCCATTTATTCCCGCTATATCCCGCAACTTCGTGGTGTTGGCGCTTTCTTTGCTCCCCACCAATATCATCCCGTCCACGCGGCCCGCTAAGCGGCGCACCGCGTCTTGACGTTCCACCGTCGCTTTGCAGATCGTATTGCACACACAAAGCTCTTCCGTCTTCAAGACCAGAGTCTCGGCTATCATCGCCAAAAGGTCCTCCCGCTGGGTGGTCTGAGAAACCAGGGCGACTCGCTGGAGCCGCGGCAATTTTTCCACCTCCGCTACGCTCGCCACAACGTCAACCGCGCCGTTCACATGGCCCATAATTGACCGAATTTCCGGGTGCGACACATCTCCCAGCAACACAATATGATAGCCCTGAGAAGATAGCTCACCAGCGCGTTTTTGTGCTCTTCGCACAAAAGGACACGTCGTGTCAATCACCTGGGTTCCCCTGGCGCGGAGGGTCTCCAACACACTTCTTGCCTCACCGTGGGCGCGGATCAGAACATTCGCCCCGTCGGGGATCTCCGACGCGTCCCGCGCCACCCTCAATCCCATTGCCTGGAGGCGGGCTACTTCCTGAGAGTTGTGGATCGGCATCCCAATAGACCAGACCCCCTTGGAGCAGATCCTATCCTTATCTTTCGAGCCTTCCACATTTTTTGAGCCCTCTATGTTTTTTGAGGCCTCTACGTTTTTCAAGGCTTTTACAATATCGTCAACTGCTTGTTTCACACCGAAGCAGAAGCCCAACCGATCAGCCATGATAATTTCCGTCGCGCGACACCCGATTCTTTTAGTTGATTGAATTATCTACTTACAGTTTATTAAATATCTACTTATTAAATATTTATGTGCTAATATAGTTTATCAGGTATGAATATCAATGTATCATAGCTTATTCAGATATTATGCGCAACCTTCCAGATGTTTTTTCGCCGCCTCGAAGGCGCTTGTAAGCAATTCGCGAATACTCGATACAGACGTATCATACCACAGGGGCGACATAAATTTTCCGAACCATGTCATTTGCCGGCGACAAAATGCCTTCGTTCTCCGAATGTCCCCTTCCAGAGCCTCCTCCAGCGTCATGGTTCCCCGATGCCGGGCGGTCAGTTCTCTGTAACCGAACCCCTGCATGGAGGGAAATCGCTCGTCGAAGCCATGCTCCAGCAGCCATTCGACCTCCTCGGGGTAACCCGACGCGAATTGCCGTCGAACCCTGGACGCGATGTTCTCGTACAGATCCGCCCGCGGACGGATGAGCCCAATGTAAAGGGCGTCCATATTCGAGCGAGCCTTTTCTCCTTGGGCATAGAGCTGCGAAGGAGCTATTCCGGTGAGCGCGTGAATCTCCAACGCGCGGGATACGCGCCTCACGTCGTTGGGGTGCAACCTAGCGGCCGTGAGCGCGTCGATCTTTTCCAACATTCGGTGAAGCGCCTCCGGTCCCTCGGCCGTCGCCACGTCCTCGAAGCGAAGTCGGGTTTGGTGATCGCTGGGCAGGCCGTCGTTTAAGGTGCCGTTGAAGAGGGCATGGTAGTAAAAGGGCGTGCCTCCCACGAAAAGAGGCGTTCGACCCCGGCTCCGTATCCGCAAAACGGCGTCCTGAGCCAGAACCACGAAAGAGGCCACGGTAAAAACCTGATCCGGGTCTACCACGTCAATAGCGTGGTGGAGAATGGCTCGGCGTTCCGACAAAGACACCTTGTCCGTTCCAACGTCCATGTAACGGTAGACCTGGCGAGAGTCCACCGAGATGATCTCGGCGTTCAGAAGCGCCGCCAATTCTAGGCTCAAGGCCGTCTTGCCAACGGCTGTAGGACCGATGATCGCGACCACAGGATAACGTTCCACTGTAAATTCAAGACCTCCGTCTGTCAAAGTCACGCGCGTTTACAATGAGCAAGTCAATGAACAAGTCTTAGACTAATACAAGCCGCCGCGCAATTCAAGTGTTTTATAAACGAAGACTCAGCAGAGAAATACCTAAAGAAAATACTGAATAGAAAGTGTTAAGATTGTTTGACAAAAGCTTGCGCGGTTATTGTTTTTTGGTTTTATAGTCAAAGAAAGACTAAAAGAAAGACTATACGAAATGTATCTACTCGTTATAAGTAGGTATTAGTACGCTGAAAGGATCGGTGCATTATTTTGAGTCTGACTCTATACAACGATTTGACGAGAGAAAAAGAAAAATTCCTTCCTGTTCGGGAGGGGCACGTGTCCTTCTACAGTTGCGGTCCGACGGTATACGATTATTTTCACATCGGCAATGCGCGACCCTTTATCGTGTTCGACGTCTTGCGGCGCTATCTGGAGCATGTGGGATACGAGGTGACGTTCGTCCAAAATTTTACGGACATTGACGACAAGATGATCAAACGCGCTAACGAGGAAAACATCACGGTGGCGCAATTGGCGCAGCGATTCATCGCGGAGTACTACCAAGACGCTGACGTCCTGGGGATCCACAGGGCAACCGTGGCTCCCCGAGCCACGGATCATATGTCGGAGATCGTTCAGGTCATCGGAAAGATCATCGACAAGGGACATGCCTACGAGGTTAAAACCTCTACAGGGGACGGTGACGTTTATTTCGACGTGAAGAGCTACGCTCCCTATGGCAAACTTTCCAAGCAGAGCCTGGATGAACTGGAAGCGGGCGCTCGGGTGGAGGTGGGGGAATCCAAGCGCGATCCTCTGGACTTTGCCCTGTGGAAGGCCGCGAAGCCCGGAGAGCCCTCTTGGGAAAGCCCCTGGGGCAAAGGGCGCCCTGGCTGGCACATCGAGTGCAGCGTCATGTCCACCAAGTATTTGGGCGAAACCATTGACATCCACTCAGGCGGCGTGGACCTGACCTTTCCCCACCACGAAAACGAGGTGGCTCAAGCGGAAGCCGCCACGGGCAAGCCCTTCGTGAATTACTGGCTGCACAACGGCTTTCTTCTGATCGACAAGGAGAAGATGTCGAAATCCCTGGGCAACTTCATGACCGCGCGAGCCGCGAGGGAGAAATACCCTCCTCTGGCGATCCGCCTTTTCATGTTAAGCGCCCACTATCGCTCACCGATCAACTTCGCTCCTGACGGGCTAGAACAGGCGGCAGGAGGCGTCGCCCGTCTGCGCAACTGCTGGGCCGATCTGCTACACACTAAAGAGGATCGTGAAAAAGAGGTTTGTAAAGAGGTTTGTAAAGAGGGAGAGCTGGATGTGACGGCTTTTTTCAAAGAATTAAAGGCTTTGGACGGGCGTTTTTACGAAGCCATGAACGACGACTTCAACACCGCTGCGGCGGTGGGGGTCTTTTTCGAGATCGTGAAGCTGGTGAATACCTGGCTCAAGCGGGATAATCTTCCCATTGCCTTTTTTGATGCGGCGGAAGAAGAACTGCGCAAGTTGGACGGCATTCTGGGCGTGATGGGAATCGACGAAGAGAACGGCTCCGACGACGAGGTTCAGGAGATCGAAGTCCTGATAGAAGAGCGTAACATCGCCCGTAAAACCAAAAATTTCGCTCGCTCCGACGAAATTCGGGACGCGTTGTTGGTTCGTGGCATTGCTCTGGAGGACACGCCTCACGGCACAAAATGGAAACGCCTGTTGGGAGCGTAGATTCTACGCGGGATAACGAAGAATAGGCTGAGGGGGGCTCATGTGAGCCCCTTCTTTGATTACGTCTTTGATTACGGGGGCGTGAAGAGTACGATAGAAATATAATTAAATCTATGTTAATATATGTAATTATGAATAGATTATTAAGCATAGGTGAAGCATCTGAAATATTAGGGGTTTCGATCACAACGCTACGGCGTTGGGAAAAAATCGGGCGAATCGAGGCAGAACACACAGTAGGCGGCCATCGGCGCTATGATCTCGCCAAGATTGTTCCTTCGTTGGTACGGGTGCAGTCTCATGAGTATCGTAAGACGATTGCTTATGCTCGTGTTTCCAGCCATGATCAGAAAGATGATTTGGAACGGCAAAAGCAGGTACTGGAACTGTACTGCGCTCGTCAGGGGTGGACGTTTGAAGTCATATCCGACATCGGTTTAGGTATGAATTACCACAAAAAAGGCTTAAAGCGCTTGCTGGAATCCATTCTTGAAGGTCAGATCGGTCGAATAGTCATTACGCACAAAGATCGGCTCTTGCGTTTTGGTGTTGAATTAGTATTCGCCATCTGCGAGGCCAAAGAGGTGGAAGTCGTAATCTTGAATCAAGGTGAAGATACGAGCTTCGAAGAAGATCTTGCTAAAGATGTACTGGAGATTATCACCGTGTTCTCGGCGAGGCTTTATGGCTCACGCTCACGAAAGAACCAGAAGCTTATTGAGAACGTGAAAGCGGCTGTGGAATCCTCATACAGCGGTTCAATGTCATCGGAATCGAGAACTTGAATGTGAAAGGAATATGAAAGGAATGAAAAGGAATGAAAAGGAATGATGCGTAATCGCCGACTTTCGCGTTCCATCGCTGACATGAGTTTTTCCGAATTTCGGCGTCAAGTGGAATACAAAGTGAATATGTATGGAGATCAGTGTATGGAGATCAGTGTATGGAGGTCAGTGCATGGAGGTCAGTGCATGGAGGTCAGTGCATGGAGGTCAGATCGTGGTGGCGGATCGTTTCTTTCCAATCTTTCCAACCAATCTTTCCAAGTAGCAAGATATGCTCGTGCTACGGACAAAAACTAGGAGAGTTGCCGCTATCGGTTCGGGAATGGACGTGTCCGCAATGTGGCGCACGTCATGATGCTGACGTAAACGCCGCAGTCAAATTAAGAAATTACGCCGTGAGTTCCATGGTGTCAGCCTGGTGTCAGCCTGTGGAGAGGAAAGCTCTGGCTGTCGTCGCGAGATGATGGTGAAACTGGCCTTGGTGAAGCAGGAAGCCAACAGTAAACTTGCTCCTGATCATATTTGATCAGATTTATTCATGTTCGCATAGGTTTGGCAGAACGGTAACGGGATGACAGTGGCTTTATCGAGAATAAAAGAAATGTGTGAAAGTGCTGGGTTATCTCAGAGACGTTTTGCCCAGTGCCAGGCAATGTCATGTGAAGTCATTCAGCCCGGCCATAAGCCGAAAAAGCGAAGCGGCCGGGCCGAAGGCCGGATCGCAGGAAGTGATCGAGAAGAACAAGGTCATCTGAGCAATGGCTTCATGGTCAGCATCGCCAAGCCAGAAGCGCTAAAAACCCGAAGGGCATCGCTCGAAAATTTGTTCGCGCAATTAGAGATTTGAGAATACACGCTTACTCCCGTGAGTTTTGCGAGATTCAGCTTTTTCTTTGGCTTTATAGTCAAAAAGATACTATGCGAAATGTATCTATTCGTTATAAGTAGGTATTAGTACGCTGAAAGGATCGGATTGGCGCATGGATTTGGGACACTCAGCCATCGTATACAGAGAAAACGAATGGCATGTTGCGGATTACCCAAAAGTCGGCACAGTAAGCCAAGAGCATACATTCGATGAAACCGTTGTCAACCTGAAAGAGGCAAAAGCCGCGCGCAAGATCGTGTTCGATAGGTCTTCTCCCTTAAGGCTGGTGCTTTTGACTCTGGCAATGGTGGCGCTGTCGCGGGTGTATTCGCCTCTGTCGTCCGAGGAGTCGCGCCTTTATGCCAGAGTACGAGAGGCCCAAAATATCCTCTGGTCCGAAATGGAAAAACGTGGCTGGACGGACCCCGTCAACGACCTCGACAAGACGGGGTTTATAGGGCTAGACTGGAGCGAGACCACCACCACCTTGGGTTTCCTGGAGGCGAAACGGAACGCCTGCGATCCCCTTTGGGCCGTCCAATTCCTTCGCTGGTTCGACCGACTTGGGCTGAAAGCGGGAGACCGCGTCGTGGTGACCTCATCCGCCTCCTTCCCAGGGATGCTTTACTCCATGCTGGCGGCGGCCGAATTCCGAGGGCTCGCCATCGACCTGACGGTATCCCTAGGAGCCTCCGCCTGGGGCGCTAACCGCTCCGAAGCTCCCTGGCCTTTGCTGGCGCGTGTTTTACGCGCTCACGACCTGCTGAGGACAAGACCTCTCTTTTACACCTTGGGTGGGAACGGCGAAAACGGGGACGGCATGTTTCCAGAGGGCATCGAGGCCCTAAAACGCGCGGCAAGGGAAGATGGCGTAGAACTTTTTCGCTCCGGGCAAATCTCCGATATTATTGACCGCAAGATGGCCCTGATTGCTCCAGAAATCGCTCCAAATTCTTCGCGCGTGATCGGAGAATCAGCGGCGCGACTAGTGGTCAGCGTAGGAGGCAACCTGTCCAGTTTGGGACTCGACGAAATCGTTGTCACCCTTCGTAACGGGCTGCTCTTTCAAGAAGACGCCGCGGCCGCAGGGGATGGCGTGATTGCCCTGAGCCTGAGACTGGGGATCCCTGTATTGCATTTGCTGAACCTGCGCTCCCTTTCCCAGAAGGTGGGAATTGATTTTGAAACCCGGCGGCCTTTTTTCACGGGCAACACCTTTCTCGCGGCCCTGGCAGGACTGACGCTCTTCGTTCTCGTCTTGGCCAGCCACAAACGCTGGACATGGGAAAGCTGAATCTGGGAAAAAAATTAAGTGCGGCGCGAGAACTTTGCCACCTAGAAAAAATTCCCATTCGTGTGGTTGTGACGGGATCGAGGGGAAAAAGCGCTTTGACCCGCCTTTTGCGTCAAGGATTCTCGGCCTGCGGGTTGTCCGTCTATGCCCGCATCACCGGTGTCGTGCCTAGGGAGCTTTCGCCTTTGGGAGAGCGCGTCATTCGGCGCAGATCCCCTGCCCATATCCGGGAAACGCGTTGGTGGCTATCTCAGGTTCCGGCGGACGCGAACGCCCTCGTTGTCGAGAACAGCGCCGTCGCTCCGGAACTCCAGTCTTTTGCCTCGGACCTGATACACCCGACTCTGGTGGTCTGGACAACTCTGCGAGCCGACCACGTGGAGGCGTGGGGACCCGGACGAGAGGGCGCGGCGCGGACCCTCTTCCGAGGAGTTCCTCCCGGCGTTCCGGTGGCGGGAGGAGCAGAACTGGCGCGTTCTCCCCTGCCGCGGCTTTTCGAGGAAAACGGTAATCCCCTCTATCTTGTCCCCGACATTGTCCCCGACATTGTCACTCGACCGGGCAAAGCCGAGGAAACCGGCCATAAGAAGGAAAATTTAGCTCTCGCTGAACTGGCCTATTCTCTCTGCGGCGTGGATGCCCCGCAGATATCAACTTTACGCTCCGAGGCTATGGCGGCTATGGCGTCGCTGCCGCCCGATCTGGCGGATTTCCGTATTCTGCGAGAGGGACAGAGACAGAGACAGAGAGAAAGACAGGACGTGGGACAGGACGACGAGCTGGCTGTGGCCTTCTCCGCCAACGACTTAGAAAGTACTCGAAACCTTTTTGCCGAGACCGGCTGGAGTTTCGAGGAAACCACGCTTCTCTACCACCACCGGCCCGACCGGGGCGCCCGTCTCGGAGAGTTTCTGTCGTGGATCCGGGAATGTCCGTGGCGAGATGTGGTTTTTACGCGGGCGCGGCAACCTCGGATATTTTCCCCTTTATTTTCCCCTTTATTTTCCCTTTTGCGCCGCGACTCGATGTTCCGTGGCTCGATGTTCTGTAACCCAACGCTCCGCAATCCAATCTGGAACGACGCCATCGATGACCCCGCATCTTTCAGGGCGTGGCGCGGGGGGCGGGGCCGTGTTTTCGCCTGCGGCAACGTGGCCGGGTGGCCCTTGGAGTTTTTAAAGGAAATCGCTTCTAGTTTTACTAATTAGGATATAAGATGTAATATAACGTTATGGATAAGATATATAGTTCATGGATA
The DNA here is from genome assembly GCA_031267575.1 of Synergistaceae bacterium. NCBI lineage: Bacteria > Thermotogati > Synergistota > Synergistia > Synergistales > Synergistaceae > Synergistaceae bacterium. The sequence continues at coordinate 31,291 of JAIRYN010000009.1, forward strand.
AGATATATAGTTCGAGGTAAGCGACAGAATTTCTTAGCGTCAAAGTAAAAACTCTACAGAAGTGGGACATGGAATAGGTGGTAATTAGGTATTAAAGAAACAGCTGCCATTTCTAACCATCAGGTTTTTAGCAATATAAACAAAGCGTCCAGAGTTAAGAAATTAAAACGCAGGCTTAAACGAGAGTAACGTAAATTTTTTTGAAAAATTAATTATAGAAAGAAGGTGAAACCTGCTACTGTAAAATTTGCGAACCTAGACAAACAGCGTATCAAAGTCCAGAAAGCCTACTACAGACTTGATTGTGTAAGAAAAGACTATATCAACAAAATAGTCTGTGCGCTGGTTATGACCAAGCCAGCTTATATCACAATATTCTTGGAATGATGAAAAATAAGCATCTCCCAAAGGCTATAGCGGAACAGAATTTTTACTGTTTTCAAACAAAGCTGTCTGAGAAATGCAAGAGGCACAACATAGAGCTTCGAGCTGCTAACCAATTTTTTCCCTTATCTTTTTTCCCTTATCTTTTTTCCCTCATCGAAGATGTGCTCGAATTGTGGGGCTATAAAGTGGGGTTTAAAGAAGGATTTGAAGCAAGGATTTGAAGCTCGGCAATCGTGTCTATATCTGCCAAGAATGCAGGTTAAAAATAGACCGTGATTTGAACGCAGCTATGAACCTAAAGCATTGTAAACACTATAAAGTAGTGTAAAGCTATGTACCGTGGGCTACACGGGAATTTAAGCCTTTGGACTTCCGAACAAACTTGAGTAGCTTTGGCGAAAGAGGGAAGAATAAAGAAGGAAAAATCTGGACGATTACACTTTTGTGTAGGTTTTCAGTAGTAGGTTTTTTCATAAGCATGAATCCCATAAGCATGAACCCCATAACGGTGGGGTTGGGGATCTTGGCTGGGCTTTTCTGGAGCCGGCGAACGGGCTGGAGTTGCGGTGGCGTGATTACTCCGGGGTTGTTGGCTTTGTATGCCTCGAACCCTGGCAGGGCGGCTTTCATCCTCGTTTTGAGTGTCATTCTAGTCGCCCCTCTGTCGTTTGTGTCGCATGGGCTGGGCCTGTACGGAAAGGAACGCATGGGAGTTGCTATGCTCCTTGCCTTGATCGCGAAAACGGGGGTAACGTTTTTCATGCCCGATCCTTCACTCTGGATCGGTTGGGTCATCCCCGGTCTGATCGCGGCGGACGGAGAACGGCAGGGCATCGCCATGACCCTTTGCGGCGTGGTATCCTGCGCTCTTGCGGCCTCGTTTGCCACAACGCTTTTGTTAGTAGTGAATTAAAGTAAAAGGTTTAAAGTAAAAGACGTGACGTGGGAACGCGCATAGTAGATATTAATAGATATTAATAGATTTATTATAATATATTTTTATAATATATTTGAAAGGATCGGATTCGCGTGAAATATGAAGCGACAGTTTTACGCTCCGATGGACGGGCGGAGCGTGTCTATTTGACCTGGGATTTGTGCGTCGCCATCGGTTACGCTAACGCCGTGCCGACCATGTACTGGATCGAGCCTGAAAGGGTGTTCTCACTGAGACACCTCTCTGTCGTCGGAGAAGCGACATCGGGCGGGGTCGAGTTTTTCATGGCCCGTGACGAGGGAGGAGACCTCTTCGTCACACTAGCTAGCGACCACACGGATCGTGCCTTAGAAACCGTCTCCGTCTCGAAGGCCAAACAGGTGTGTGGCAAGATCGTGGCTCCCGTCTTCTGGAAGGTCTCGGATATCCGTGAACACTGGGACAAAATCGAAATATCTTCGGAAATCCCCGGAAAAATCCCCGATGGACAAGGCTACCGCGTCTACCAGAAGGGAACTCTGGGAGACCTGCCGCTCCCTGAACGCTTGGAAGAACTGGCGCGTGAAGACGCTCCTTTTACGGGCAAAATTTCGCTTTTCAGCGGAACGCTGGAGGCTATCGGCGGTAGCGTCACGGAGATTGTTCACACCATTGCCCACGCCGGGGAATTTCGGATGAGCCTTTTCGACCCGGCGCTGAACCGCGCCATCAAATTCGGCTACACGGTCACCGTTCTGCCGGATCGAAGCTAGGGATTTAAATAGAGATTAAATAGAGATAATTAAATAGAGATAGATTGAATAGAGATTTAAGTAGAGATTCAAATATAGAGATTTAAATTTAGAATAGAGATTTTAATTCAGACCAGAAAGGACCGGTTCAGCATGAAACTTCGTGTGGGAATTTTTCAAATCGACGTCACAATCGGTGATGTGGCGGCCAACAGACACAAGGTCGAACACTGGATGGAGACGCGTTATGTCCCCTCAGATCTGCCAACGGCCATCGTCGTCCCTGAACTGTGGACGACCGGATACCGCCTTGACAAGGCGGCTGAACTAGCTGACGCGGAAGGCTGTGAGACGGCGGAGTTTTTAGGGAGCCTTGCCAAGCGTTACGGTGTGTGGTTCACAGGAGGCAGCGTTCTAGCGTCGGTCAAAACGCCGTCAGGCACGAGCGGTTACGCTAACCGTGGACAAGTTATCTCACCCGACGGAAAGCTGGCGCGAAACTATGACAAGGCCCACCTTATCCGACTGATGGAAGAGGACAAATATTTTATCGCGGGGCGCGAGCCGTCACTATTTGAACTCCACACGTCCGACGGGATAGGCGGAACAGGGGTGAAAGCCGGCAACGTGACCTGTTACGACATCCGCTTCTGTGAGTGGCTGAGAGGATACGCGCTGAAGGGCGTAGAGGTTCTCTTCGTCGCGTCGCAGTGGCCGGCTGCCCGCGCGTCGCATTGGAACGCGCTTCTAAGGGCTCGCGCCATCGAGAATCAAATGTTCGTCGTCGCCTGCAACCGCGCAGGAACCTCCGACGGAACCGCTTTCGGTGGGGAATCCGCCGTCATTGACCCCTACGGAGAGCTTCTCTTCAAGGCCGGCAAAGAAGAAGAGGCTGCCTTCACCGTTATCGAAACCTCCAGAGCGTCTGAGTTCCGCAAGTTCTTGACCGTCTTCGACGACCGAGTGCCCGAAATCTACAAGGGACTTCTATAGACTAGACTGTAGAAGTCCCTTTATCATAGAAATTTTTATTGCTGATTCTCCAGTCTACGCTCTCTTACGCTTTCTTATTATCCCTTATGTTTCCTCACGTTTCCTTATGCTCTTTGATGCTTTCTCATTATTACTTATTATTCCTTAGGAATTTATTATGCTTTCTTAGGATTTATTACGCTTTCGGCTTGAATTTTTTGCCCAGGGCGTCAGCCGCTAACAGACCGTAATAAACCTCTTCGGGCGTCACCGTGACGGTGAGATTGCCCATGGTGTCACTGGGAGCGCAGGCGAGTTTTGCCGCTTCCTTCAGTTTCTCGTGATCGATGGTCTGGATGCCCAGATCCGCCAGGGTCACGGGGAGTCCCACCGAAACGCAGAAGCGGACGACGGCCTCGATCTCGCTTTCGGGATAGTCTTCCAGAACAAGCTGAGTGAGTGTGCCGAACGCGACTTTCTCACCGTGATAATAGGCATGGGTCTCGTGAATGGCGGTTAGGCCGTTGTGAATGGCGTGGGCTCCAGCCAACCCGCCGCTCTCGAAGCCGAGTCCCGAAAGAAGCGTATTGGCCTCGATGATGTTCTCCAGCGCTGTAGTTCTCGCGCCTGCCTCGACGGCGAGCTTCGCCTTCAAGCCCTGTTTGAAGAGCGTGTCGAGGCACAGCTTGGCAAGAGCCAGAGCCGCCATGGACGCTTTACCCCCCACGCAGTTGTCCGCTTCTTTTTGCGCGGCGGACTTGGCCTCGAAATATGTGGCCAGCGCGTCGCCCATGCCGGACACCAACAGCCGCGCCGGAGCCTTGGCAATGATATCCGAGTCCACCAAAATCACGTTAGGGTTCGCGGGCAGGAACAAGTAGGACTCGAAAACCCCCTCCGGAGTATACAGAACAGACAGGGCGCTACACGGGGCGTCCGTCGCGGCTATCGTGGGAACGATCACCACGGGCAGCTTCGAGTAAAAACCAGTCGCTTTCGCCGTGTCAAGCAGTTTTCCTCCTCCAACACCCACGATGACGTCGGCTTTATTCTCGGTGGCGGCCGCCTTGACGCGGTCAACTTCATTCCGGCTGCACTCTCCATTGAACTCGATGAACGCGTATTCAAGGGATTTCGCCTTCAATCCCTTTTCGATATCTCCACCCACCCGCCCGATGCCTGATTTGGTGATGAGAATGAGCGCTTTCTTTCCGAGCTTTTCAAAATAATCCCCCAGTTGCTCGATAGCTCCAGGTCCCTGAATATAGCGGCTAGGACTCGCTAAAACCTTAATCATAATTTCCCCTCCTTATAATAATTAATAGTGATTGATCATAATTAATAAGAATTGATGGTGATTGATAACAATTAATCATAATTAATAATAATCGATCACGATTGATAGCGATTAATTATGACTAATAATAATTTAATCATGATTAGTATCGATTTATCATTATTAATAGTCATTTATCATGATTAATCATAATTGATTATGATTAATGATCGAAATTAAAACGCTTCTTTATAGAGAGCGAGCAAGTCAGCCTCCGTGACGCTCCGTGGGTTGCCAGGGGTGCAGACGTCCTGGAACGCGGCGGCGGCCAGCGCGGGAAGGTCTTCCTCCTTCACTCCCAGCTCACGCAGCTTCTCCGGCACACCCACATCGAGTGAGAGCTGACGCACGGCCGCGACGGTAGCCTCCCGCGCCTCCTCCAGGGACATCTCGTCGATTCCGAGCACGTTTATAGCGCGTCCGATCTCCCGGAACTTTTCACCGCAGGCGGGCGCGTTGAAAGCCATCACATAGGGAAGCAGGAGCGCGTTGGCAACGCCGTGGGGAATGTCGTAAAATCCCCCCAGTGGGTGTCCCATGCCGTGAACCGCGCCAAGTCCCACGTTTGAATACCCCATCCCGGCGACATACTGCCCTAGGGCCATTTGTTCGGCCGCCTTGGGATTGTTGTCGAGGACGGAAGCTCGGAGATTGGCCGCAATGAGCTGAATCGCCTTGAGTTCCACCATGTCGGAAAGTTCCCAGGCTCCTTGGGTGATGTATCCCTCTATAGCGTGAGTGAGGGCGTCCATTCCGGTGGCCGCCTTCAAGCCTTTGGGCATGGAAGCCATCAGCTCCGAGTCCACGATGGAGAGAATCGGGATGTCGTGAGGATCGACGCAAACGAACTTTCGACGCTTGGCCACGTCGGTGATGACGTAGTTGATCGTGACCTCGGACGCCGTGCCTGCTGTCGTCGGAATCGCGATGATCGGTACGCTTTTCTTCTTTGTGGGGGCGACGCCCTCCAGGGAAAGCACGTCACCATACTCTGGATTGTTGATGATGATCCCGATGGCTTTGGCCGTGTCCATGGGTGAACCACCACCCACCGCCACCAGGCAATCCGCCGCGGCTTCTTTGTACGCCTTCACTCCGGCCTGGACATTCTCGACCGTGGGGTTTTGTTTGATATCGTCGAAAATTTCATAGGCAATACCCGCGCCCTTCAAGATATCCTCGACTTTCGTCGCGACCTTGGCCTTGATCAGATCCTTATCGGTCACGAAAAGAACTTTTTTGAATCCTCTGGCTTTGATCTCGTCTGGAAGAACGGAAACAGCCCCTCCGCCAAAATACGACATTTCATTCAATACCATACGTTGAGTCACCATCGAGTACCCCCCCTATGTTTGAAGTCTCGGGCTCCGCGAGCCCCGACTCCATATTTCTTCACACGATCACACGATGATTTTACCCCAATCTCCGTTGACGATTCCTCCAGCGTTCGCTTCGTCCGTGTCGATGTGAATTTCGTCTGTGAACTCGCTCGATACCCGCAGCAACACTCCCCCAAACCTCAAAGGCCGCCGTCCTTCAAAGATCAACGACACGGTTTGTTTATCCCGTAGCCCGTATTTTGCCGCGAATCCCAAAGAAAGGTGCACGTGGCGGAGCGCCGCGATGGCGCAAGCCCGCTCTATCCACACGCCGTTTTCTGGGTTCTCGATCACGACGGAGGCTGCCCCGGTCAGGTTGCCGGATTCGTTGACGGGGACAATCTCCCCAAGGGTAAAAGAGTCCGTCAACGATATTTCCACCTGCGTCTCCTTCCTGACCGGTCCCAGAATACGCGCGCGCTCCAAGCGGCCCTTGCAGCCCCTTATCGTCACCGTCTCGTCGCAGGCGTATTGACCGGGCAAGAGGTTTTTTATCGGCGTGAGCGCGTGGCCCTTTCCAAAGAGCGTGTCCAAATCCTCCTGCGAAACGTGTACGTGCCTGTTCGACACCCCTACTTTCACGTAAGGACTGCCCATGTATTTATCGACGGCTCTTTTTACGGCCTCGCGCAACCTAGCGGAGTCTAGCGGCATGAAATCCGCCTGCTACTGAAAACCTACACAAAAGTGTAATAGTCCAGATTTTTCTTTTAAGTCTGTAGTAGGCTTTCTGGACTTTGATACGCTGTTTGTATAGGTTCGCGAATTTTACAGCAGCAGGTTTCACCTTCTTTCTATAATTGATTTTTCGAAAGAAATTACGTTAATTATTCTAAAATAGGCTGGACAGGAGTTTCTTGTCCGGCCTGGCGATAACCGTCTTATTGACCAGCATCCCCTCGTCCGCGCGAATCGCCGCCGCCGCGTCCACCGCGCTTCGCACCGACGAGACGTCGCCGGAAAGAACAACAAAACTTTTGCCGCCTATGCCTGTGCCGAGCCGGATATCGACGAGCTCCACCGGAGCGGCTTTCACCGCCGCGTCCGCCGCAATCAACGACGATGTTACGGAAAAAAACTCCATTACGCCGATGGCCTCTATTTTATCTGGAATGCCCGCCATATTGACGGCCAAGATCACCTTAGGGTGAATTTTGGGGAGCACCAAGGATGACACAACAAATCCAGCGCCTTGGGCAACCCCGGTCTGGATCGATTTCTCGACGTTGGCGATCTGCCCATTAATAAGGATGTAGTATTTCCCAGGACACGAGGCCTTCGCGGACATGAGATTGACGCTGGCGGCTTTCAGCATGGAATCCGCTACTTCTATGCCGCGGGCGATGCTGGAAAGCTCCATGAATCCGATAGTGTTCATTACGCGCCTCGTTTCGTTATTTCAATAACACTTCCGACCTCCACGACGACGCCGTCGATGGAGGCATGGACATTAGCGCTGACGCGCCCATCCGCCTCCGCTATAAGCTGGCCCAGCGACACCCGGTCACCGACGTTCACGAGGGGGCGAGCCGGAGCGCCGATATGTTGTTTCACGGGTATCCGCACGCGATCAGGCGAAAGCTCAACGAAACCCTCCGCTTTTTTTTCATAAAGGCTCTGAAGTCCCATTCTCGCCATGATCTTGGGTGGCGCTATTTTTCTGTGCTTTCTCATCTCGTCAGGAACGAGCGGCGCTTCATGTTTTTTTTCATTCGCGTTTTTCGCGTGGCGAACGCCTGCCAGCAACTTTTTCACGTACTTATTGACCTGTCTCGGAGAAAGCCCCATTGGGCAGGCGAACGTCTCGCATACCCCGCACTCGCTGCATATCAGAGCTTCTTTAAGCGTTTCCAGCGCCGGGCTCTCCAACACCGGGTTTTCGGCGGCGAAGTCCATCGCGGCCATGCAACGCATGATTCTATGCGGCCTCAGAGGGTGCCCTATGAGGTGTCGCGGGCATAGTTCTGTGCAGAACGAGCACTGAACGCAGGCTGACTTGGCCCTGTTCAACATCTTTCGCGTTGCCGTATCGTGTGTGCAGGCGTCAAAGTTACCCGAGGCGGGGATCACGATAATGCCCGACGTGGTCTTCGTCACACACTTTGAGTTTATTGCTGAATTTCTTTCTGAATTTCTTCCCGGGTTTATTTCTGAGTTTATTTCTGAGTCGTTTAGGACGGTTCCCATCATGGGGCCGCCGTCGATGATCTTAAAACGCGCGAGCCCGCTGCCTCCACAGGCGTTCAGACATTCGGAAAACGACGTGCCCACCGGTACTTTCAACACCGTCGGACGCGCGACCTCTCCCGCTACCGTCAAGAATTTGTGCGTAACCGGACGACCGCTCAGGGCGTGATAGATATTCCACATCGTGGAGGAATTGGAGACGACGACCCCTACATCCAGAGGAATGCCCGACGGAGGAACCACGCGGCCCGTAACGTCGTACACGATCATCTGCTCGTCTCCCGCCGGGTAGTAATTGTCCAAAGGGAAAATTTCGACACTGGAGCCCAGATGAGCAATGGCGCCTCGGACACTGGCAATCTCCTTCTCGTTCACGGCCTTGATCGCGATGTGGATTTTGTTTGCCGAGACATGCTTCGCCACGGCGGACGCGGCCTCGACGATCTCGTCGGGATGGGTGTTTAGCAGGTATTTATCCGTCGCCAGCAGGGGCTCGCACTCTGCGGCGTTGACGAGCAGGACCTCCACCTTGCAGTCAAGTTTGATGTGCGTCGGAAACCCCGCGCCTCCCGCGCCGACGACTCCGGCGTCTCTTACTCTATCGAGCAGGCTGGTCACGAGCGTATCTGCAGACGCGCTATACAATTCGGAACGAACCAGCCAGTACGCAGCGCCTCACCCGGCAGAAGGACAAAGGGGTCGTGGGTCCCTGACCGGTCGTGGTCGCGATTGTGAACGCGGTGGGACAATCCCCTCCATAGCCGATCGAGGCGAAAGACGGCGCGTTTTTCGTGAAAATCGTCGTTTCCATCATGCGAGCCATAACGCTCATGTGATGGATATTCGTGCTGTGAATAACGGCCGAGTGTCTGAAACCGTGCTCGGCTCGCAGAGAAGCGGCCAAGCCCTCCTCGAAGTCGGCGACACGCGTCATAGGCAGTATCGGCATCAACAATTCCTCCTGGACGAACGGGTGTTTCTCCGGTGTTTCCACAAGAATGATCCGCGCGTTCGCCGGTATCTTCATACCTATTTGCGAGAGGATATACTGGGGGCTTTTTCCCACCATCGCTCTTGAGGGGTTGCCGTTTTTGATGACCAGGGACAGCAGTTTATCGATATCCCGCGGGTTCTTCAGCTCGAAGGCCAGACCGCTTTCGAGCATGTGTTTTTTCAGTTCATCGGCCACGCAGTTGACTACAAAAAGCTCCTTCTCCGCGATGCAGGTGAGGTTGTTGTCGAAGGAACAGCCCATGATGACGTCCAGGGCGGCTTTTCTCAGATCGGCGGTCTCGTCCACCAAAACGGGAGGATTGCCGGGTCCCGCGCCGACGGCGGGTTTTCCCGACGCCAGCGCCGCGTTTACGACGCCTGGTCCGCCTGTGGCCACGACCATTCTGATTTTGGGATGGCGTATTAATTTTTCGAGATTATTCATGCTGGGCTCCGTCAGGGTGACGACCAAGCCTCGCGGCGCTCCGAGTCTTTCGAGGGAACGGGCCACGAGGTTCACCGTGTGGAGGGTCGAACGCGCTGCGGTTGGGTGAGGCGCGAAAACGACGCCGTTGCCACCGGCGATCATACAGATCGTGTTGTTGAAGACGGACGCGACGGGGTTGGTGGAGGGAGTGATGGCGGCTATGACGCCGAAGGGCGACAGCTCTTCCAGGGCCAGCCCATGATCGCCGGTGATGGCGTTTACGCGGAAAAACTCCGGCCCCGGCGTCTTTTCCAGAGCGAGGCGTTTTTTGAGGATCTTGTCATCCACGCGCCCCATGCCTGTTTCTTCGAGAGCCATGATAGAAAGTTCCTTGATCGTCTTTGCGTCCAACAATTCTTTGCGCATTTCATTAATGATTCGGATGCGCTCCTCTAGTAAAAAATCCCACTGCCACGCGCGTTGAGCCTCGGTAGCGGCCTCCAGCGCGTCATCTACGGACTCGTAACCGTTTGTTCCAAGCTCTTTCGATTCGCCCGGTTCTAGTTGATTCAAGAGAGCCATTACTTTTTGCGTCACATCTCTGACGAGCGTTTCTCGTGTGCTCCCATCGACCAACGCGCTCACCTCGCAATATATATATGTAAGATCAAACTGTCTTGGGGCTCTGCCCCAAACCTCGCATAAGGGCCTTGGGCCCTTATGAATCCCTTTTTTACCGATTTACCCAAGCGGTTAGGGCGGCTTCCGCTACGGTCACGTCCTCGTCCACGGTTCCGCCGCTCACGCCCACCGCGCCCACCACACGTCTGCCTGAGTCAGATCCAGAGAAAAGAGGGATTCCTCCACCGAAGACCACCAGGTTTGGATCCGACTGAAGGCCCCAGAGCATCGCCCCCGGTCGCGTTACCTCTGCGAGTTCTGCCGTCGGCAGCCTAAGTTGAGTCGCTGTGAAGGCTTTCTTTTGAGCCAGCCCAACGCTGACGGGCAAAACACCCTCCTGACGCGCGAAGAGCACCAGTTCTCCTCGCGAATCGCAAACAGCCATCGCCATGGGCACTCCCCCCTGCTCCGCCTTTTCCCGCATCGCGCGTAGAAGACGCTCCGCCACTTCAAGTCTCATGTCCATGTCTATCGTTGCCTCCTTTATTGTTCCCTCTTTTATTATTGCCTCTTTTATCGCTTTTTTTTCCAGCGCTTCGGACACGAGGTGGGTGATTCGCTCGATCTTTTCCTCGTAATCCGCCCATTCCGCCAGAGCAAAAACATAGTCCGACAATCGATTGATGACTTTGAGTTCTTCCGCATCCAGTTTTTCTTCGCGTCGGAGCGCAACGGCTTCTCGCTCTGCTCTTCTCAGGGTGGCGCGAGCCAAATGTAGGGCGCCCCCTGCTCGGCTTTCGCCCGGCGTGACGAAAGTATCAGGCATCGGCACGATTTGGCGCGTCGTCTCGATGCGCTTTTCGATGTCCGAGGCGGTGAGGAGCGGCCCTTTCAGGTTGTACAGGGAGATTCTGCCCATCAGACGCGTCATATCAGCCTGAAGCTCATGAATGGCCGGAGCCACAGCGACGGGGGCGAGGGCGCGCGCCAAACCCAGAGCGCTGTTTGCTTCGTCTATCGTGCCGTAAAGAGCGACCCGCCGCGCGTCTTTGGGAACTTTCGTGTTGTTTCCCAGGCGTGTCTCGCCTCCGTCGCCAGTTCTGGTGTAGACCCTACCCACGTTAGAGGACCTCTTTTCTGTTCACGAGGATCTCTTTTCTGTTCACGTCTCTGTTCACCAGGATCTCTTTTCCATTCACGTCGGTTTGATCAATGATACCGATGATCGCCTCGTCCACCGGAGAATCGCGATCCTCCGAGGACGCGTTACGCGCGGACGAACCGGACGAATACAAGACGAACTCTCCCACGCCGACCCCCACGAGATCCACAGCGATAGTGAACTCTCCGCTTCCCGCGAACGGGATCAGCGAACCGTCTGGGCTTGGTTTGAGCTGTTGGACGATGAGGAGCTTATGCCCCGTCAGTCGCTCATGTTTTGGTACGGCGACGACCGAGCCTACGACTTTGCCCAGCTTCACGCGACCACCCCCTCGTTTAACAGCGCCGTCAAGACCTGTTTCACGTCCGCGACGGCGCCGATGAACGCCATCGTGACGATGTGCTGCGGGCAATTACCGACGACCTCCATCACCGTCACAGGGCTGGTTTTCGCTCCCACGTCGGCGGCGTAGCACATTTCAGCGAGCGTCCCTTGGACGAGCAACACCGCGCCCCAGCTCGCGGACTTCAGCGTTTCTTCCTCCGCCGCGGCGCGTCCCACGAGAATCCGCCGTGTCAGGAGCCTTCTCGTCGAAGCCGACGGAGAATAAATACACTTGTGCAAAAGCGCCATGATTAAAAGACTTCCTCGACGCGAATTTTCAGTTGAGTAAGTCTATCGAATGCCTCAGGCGTTAGTCTCGCTCCTTTGGCAAGGCGAATCACGGAGCCACGTCTCATGGACTCCCGCGCGAAAGGCGCTATCTCCACCCAAGAGAACCAGCCGCCGGACACCGTAACCGCCGGGACCTCCGGTATTTTTGATATTTGTGATATTATTGATATTTCTGATGTTGATATTTCTGATGTTGATGTTGTTGTTGTTATTTTTGATAGACCCATAAACTTCATTCCTCGCTGGGAGAGGGATTCTAGAACGCGATCACACGCCCGCGCCCGTTTGGACGACGAGAAGCGAAGCCAGGCGTTGAATGGAGAGGCATCGAAGAGGACGGGGATGGAAGCCTCCAATGCTCCCTCGATCAGGAACGACTCCAAAGAGACGGTCATTCCAGAGGCTACCTCGCACAGTATCCCCGCGTTTCCAGAGGGAACGACGAGCATGTTCAACGTTCGTCCCTCCCCCTCCGATTCTCCCAGTTCTTCGAGAAGTGACACGGTCTGTCCCCAAGGCGTGGGGAGCGTGGGCACGAAAGCCTCATGGCAGTAATGGACCCACCTGAAGCCCTGTTGGCGTTCTAAAAAAACAGGGGCGGCGGGCCACAGAAAGCCGACTCTTTTCTCGTTCAGTCTTTCTATGACCAGTGACGCCAGAGCCTTAATTTTCTCCGGTTCCATTTTTTTCGTTTCCTTTTCTTTCGTTTCCCTTTTCGTTCCAGAGGCGAGTGGCGATGCCCGCGGGAGTCACCATCAATGGATGAGGGCACAACTTCACCTCTGAGCCCACCGCCGCGGACAAAACCTCTTCGGCTCCCGGCAACGCCGCTCCGCCACCCACGGTAATGATGGAGACCTTCCCATAAAAGCCGCTTATTTCAAGATGTTTTCGCGCGATGGTACCCATCTTTTCGAGGGTAGGTCGAAGCAAGGGGACAAGGTTGGGGTTGCGCGCGATATTCCGTTTCAGTTTTTCGGCCTCATCGAAAGGAATTTTCAGCGCGCCGGCAAGAACGAGCGTCATGTGAGTTCCCCCCGTCGGCTCGTCGGCGGAGTAAACGACCTTGCCACCTTGAAGAATTGAGATACCCGTTGTGCCGCCTCCTATATCGACAATGGCCCCGTCGGTGAAACCCAGAGCGTCTGCCGCTGCCGTCGGCTCCTCGTAAAGGCCCTCACAGGGAAATCCCAGAGTCTCCACGACGTTAGCGCAAACTTTGGCCGTTCTTTCGGAAATGCCGGGCGGGTACGCCGCGGCGCCTATGCTGCCTTGCGGGCCATTGCCGTTCAACGAGCGTCCGAACCGACGTTCCAGGCGCTCCAGGCAACGTTGCATCGTAGCCACCGCGGAAAGGTAATCGACGACAACCCCATCCGCGACGGATTCCCCCGACTCTTCCATAGCGGCTCCCACGGGCTCACCCTTTTCGTTCAGGGCGACCAGGACCGTGTTGGTTGTGCCGAGGTCGAAGCCCAAATATAAGCTCTTCCACTCCGTAAGGGCAGAAGTCGCCCCCAGCGACGCTTCGAGTGGCTCCAACAAACCAGGACCATAGGCCCTGGACCCGTTAGCCTTCGGCGGGTTATTCACATTCTGTTCTCCGCTCACGTTGCTCGCTCACCTCCCTGGGGGCCAGGGGACATCCCCCTGGTTATCCGTGTTTTTTTGTATTCTTTCCACGTTTGCCCGGCTTGGGCTTATTCTCCGTCTGCTGTGTTTCATGTTCGGTTGGATCAGTTGGTTCACTTAGATTATTTGAATCACTTGCTTCGCTTGCTTCACTTGAATCACTTAGTTCACTTGAACTACTTGCTTCACCTAGATCATTTGAACTATTTGGTTCACTTGAATATCTTGACGTAAGCTGATCATTTGAATCACTTGATTCACTTAGAGCATTTGGATCACTTGGAGCATTTGAATCACTTGAATCACTTGATTCACTTAGAACATTTGATTCACTTGATTCACTTAGAACATTTGATTCACTTGATTCACTTAGAGCATTTGAATCATTTGGATCACTTGGAGCATTTGAATCACTTGGAGCATTTGAATCACTTGATTCACTTAGAACATTTGATTCACTTGGAGCAACTGGCTCCACATCTTCGTTTTCTTCAGTTTTTAGATAGGCGAGAATCGTTTCTTTGTTCCAGGCCATAATGTTGCCCATACCCTCTGCCGGGCGCGGGATGATGTCCGTCGCCCAGATCCTTGATACGCCACCCGCTGCCGCTTTGGCCGCGTCTATCGCGGCCTTGACCGCGCCCACTTCTCCGCGTATCTTTACGGTGATACAGCCTCGACCTTTCGAGTTCTCCCGCCCTATGAGCTTTACGTTCGCGGCCTTGAGAGCCGCGTCCGCGGCGGCAATGGCGGCCGCGAGCCCAACGGTCTCTATAAAGCCAAGAGCTTTGCCGTCACTCATGTCCGTCCACCCCTTCCGTTTCGTACATAATCGGCTCCCCTTTGGATATTCTGGCGGCCGTCTGACCGAGCCAGCGAAGCCGCGAGGGCGTGTTGACGTCCCGTTCCAGATAAGGCGCATCAGCCACGGAAAACAGAGCAATCGCTCCCTTGCGCTCCGGGCATATCCCTATGCCGGTCTCTAAGCGTGATCGAAGACACGCCACGCGGGCCAGCTCCGAGGACGATCCGGAGCCCACGTTTTTAGCGTTTTGGGTAAACCAAGCAAGAGGCACACCTTCCTCCTCGCACCCGGCGCCTACGGCTTTCGCGTCGCTCTCCTTGAAGGAGGCGTCCGTCACCAACCAGACGGAGGGTTTGTTGTCCGGAAGCGCGTCTTTGCCCGCGCCAACACGCCCAAACCAGGCGCTCATAGCTCCTCCATCGACGAGAGCACAAGCCCCGTGGCAACGGCGTTTCTTGGTCCCTCCGTCGAGCGAATGTTGCCGCGTCCCGCCACGATCCCATAACGGGAAAGCGTGTCTGTTATCATGGTCGGTACCTCGAAATCCTTCGCCGAGCCTCCGACTAGAACGACGTAATCAACAAGGCGTATGTTGTTGCCGGGGGCCACCTGCGATAACGCTCGCAGAGCGTTTTTGACGAAGACCTCGCGCTTTGCCTTGCGCCGAGCCGCGCGGACCCCTTCGACGCTGACGCGAGGTAAGTTCAGAGGTTGGAGCATGTCGTTCTCATGCAACAGAGCGACGCGCCCAAAGACGTTTGGGTCAAGGGGCTTGTCGAAAAAGCGGACCGTACCATCCTCTTGCCGGATGTGAAAAGCGCTTTCGGCTTTGCAAAGTGGATAGCGTTTGATCGCCTCCGCCAGGTCCATGTCCTCTATGCCGAGTTCGCTGGCAATGATCGTGTTGACCATGTTCCCCGCGCCCGCAAGGTGCGTCAAAGTCACGGAACCGTCGGTTTTCATGAACGAGGCGTCGGAGCTGCCGGCGCCCAGGTCCAAAATCGCCACAGGAGGCTTTGTGCCCGGTGTCGTCAACGCACCCCGGATAGCCATGTCGGCTTCGATGCCTCCCACCTCGACCGTCACCCCAAATTCCTCGGAGACGGCCAAGGCGAGCCGCCGCATGGGCAGCTCCTCGGTCTTCACCATCACTGCCAGAGCCACCCCAGATTCCAGGGAAAACTCCCCAGCGACACCGCCGACCACCTTCTGCGGAACCAGAGTGTCCACTGCCAAAAGATCCTGAATGTAGATTTCGCCTATGGGAATGTTCGTCAAATCCGACATCGTGCGGCGCACACGTTCCATCATACCGCCAACGTTTGTTCCGGGCTGCCCAAAGATGTTTTCGACGGGGCGGCAGTCCGTGACCGTATTTTGAACCGCGTCGGCCCCGTCCTCGGCGTTTACCGTGCGTTTCCCCTGGGGACCAATGATGTATAGCTCTCCAGCCGGTATGCGGCGCTCACGAACCTCGCCCAGGGGAGTGCGAATGACAACGGCGGAACGATTACCCACCAGGGCCCGCGCCACCGGTACAATCTGCTTTGTCTCCTCGGGCGAAAGCGCGAAAAGCGAGGCGATATCATAAGGATTCGAGAGCAGCGACACGACACGCCCCGGAGGCGCCACCTCGACGCAGCATCTCATACCGAGGGGCACCCGCTCGATGGCGCTGACTTCATCCACGACCGGGATGACGCGAGGCAGGCGATTCACGATGAGGACTCCGTCGTCGGACTGGCAAATAGCGGCCGCGACGTTCACACCTCGCTTCATCGCCTCGGCTATGCCGGCGGCGGCAATTTCATAGTCAAACTTAGCCGCGATGACGGGAATGACGGACTCGCCCTCCGCCGTTTGCCACAGATCCTCGAAGGGCGTGGACACGCCTATGCCGAGCCCGATTCCGCCGGGCGTTGACGGATTATGTCCAATCATAGTGGATTCCGTAACGATGGTTTCCGTAACGGTCTCCATCGCCACGTCGCCGATAACCGGAGCCGCGCGGTTGAGGCGAATGAGGTCGACAGCCTTGTATTCGTCACGTCTGAAGCCGGCGCGTTCCAGAGCCATGCCCAAAGAGGAACGGAGGCCCGCGACGTTTTGAAGCGTGCCTTTTATGCCCGTGGTATCGCTGATGCCGGTAGCCAGGAACGTGATATTCCGTCCCTCTACGCGCGCGAGCGCCGTTTCGGTCGTCGCGTTGCCGATATCGATTCCAGCCACTATACCCATTTTAATCCGTGGGCAGATCGCCTTTCAACAACCCCCGACGCTGATAGACATCAGCGGCCTCCCGGACAAAGGTCGAGCAGACACTGGCGTCATATTGACTCTGCAGTTCCTCGGCCATCGCCAATAGTTCTTCCTTCGTCGAGCGGTGAGGCCGAAGGCTGTTGTACATTTCCAAAATTCTGGCGTCGGGGATTTTCGTCATTTCGCGGGCTCTCCCGAAGTTGAGAGCGATCTGGGAGCGACCGGCCGACGCAGCAATGTCCCCCTGCATTCGGAGAACGTCAGGCGATATGCTGAAGTCCTCGAAGGTGACTTTCCCGCTCTCGACGTTTTCGAGGGTCAGCTCGTCGAAGGGGATTCCCCGCGGGCTTTTCAGGATATCTCTGCGCTTCATGCCCAGCGGATAGTCTTGGGCGGTGATTTCGGGGCCGGCCGCCGCGCTTGCGGGGGCTTTGCTTGCGGGGGCCGCGCTTATAGGAGCCGCGTTTATAGGAGCCACGCCACTCAGCTCCCGCAAAACTTGTCGGACAACGCTCGCGATGAGTTCTTCATTTGTTTGTGCCATCTTCGTCCGATCCGATCCTTTCAGCGTACTAATACCTACTTATAACGAGTAGATATATTTCGCATAGTATTTTTTTGACTATAAAGCCAAAGAAAAAGCTCCCCTATTCAAAGGAAACCGACAGTTCCTGCGGAGCTTTCGAGCGCTCCTGGAAAGCGGCCTCTTTGTTGTGCAGTAGCGCCGCGAGCCCCTGATAACGAGGGCGAGCCATGGGGTCGTTCTTCGTGGGCACAGGCGTGGGAGTCTCACCCTTCGCGTACTTCGCGGCGTTCTTACCGATGGCGCGGAACGTCGGAAGGTCGATGACGGGAGACTGAGGGAACAGCTCCAGGTTTGAGAGGGGGTTCAGGTCGCGTTGGTGAATGACGGCGGTTCCACGCGACAAAATGCCGATCCCTATACCGGAGCCGGATATACGGGCCGCGTGATGGGCCATAAACGCCACATCGGCCGTGTGATAGACGCGAATAGCACGCACGTGGAGCCCTTCCTCCTCCGCCCCGGCAAAAACCTGACGCAACACCGCGGAGTGGGGGATTTTCACGATCGTTGTCTTGAACGTTGTGCCGAAAGCGGGAGTTACAGCAAGTACGATCTCTTTCGGGTCGGATCCGCGCGAGGCCGCTCCTTTTTCTTGGAGCAGGAGTCCAGCAGGCTCCTCAGCAACCGTGGAAGTGGCAACCGAAGAAGTGGCAACTGTAGAAGCGGAAACCGTGGACGATACTTCTCCCGCTCTGGCTCCCGCCTCCATTTCGGCCAGAACCTCTGTCACGATTTTTTCGAGCAGTTCAGGATTGATCTGCATAATTTCCACCCTTCCTAATACTTCCTATACGTCTTCGGCGCGAATGGCCCAGGGAATAGCCTTGATTTCCTCCCAGCGCTCGCTGGATATTTCGTAGCCAGTGCCGGGGCCCATGTAAGTGTTCGGATCGTTGACGGCGCTATAGACCGTGCCATCAGTCCCGACCCACGCGGATGTCTGGAGATAATCCCCGGCGACGCGCTGCCTCATCATGAGGATAATGGACTCGGCCACGTCGCGGAAACCGCGTTTCGCCAGAGCTTTCGCCACGTCCACGCCGGTAACGCCGTCGCTCATCAGACGTTCCGCCGCTTTGAGGTCCTCAGGAATGTTGCGATTGCCGATGTCATTGGAACCGTAAGCATAGGTGCACGCCTCGACTTCATCGTCAGTAATGGGGGGAAAGCCGAGTTCCGCGAACACGGCCTGCATGGCGCGCGCGGCCTTATTGCGGACCGCTATGACGTCCTCTTCTTTCACGGGCCGGAGGCCACCGTCTACCTTGAAGTCGCGCTGGAGCGCCAGGTAGTCGTCCATATCGGAAATGTCCCAGTTGGAGCCCGCGAACATGTTGTCGTAGTTCGGTACCGAGGAGTACCCGGAGAATATCCAATCCGTGCCAGGGAGGAACTGCGGCATTGTCCGCGCGGTTCTGCGCTGGTCGGAGTGGGAGAAAGTTTGGTCGTTGCCGCTGGCCACCTCCAGGTCGAGACACATGGTGATGAGGTTCTCCGCCGTCACGGCGCGAAGCCCGGAGGGAACCGCTGCGGGCACGCCGATGCAGGAGATGGAGCCGTTTTGAAGCCCTTGCACCCCAGCGCCCTTCGTGACCATGACGCAGAGGGCTTCCAGGTAGAGCATCGACTTGCCCTCGGCCGCGCCCATCTGAACCTCGGAGCCCGTGCCGGACGTGAAGCGCATCTTGAGGCCGCGGCTCGCGTAGGCGGAGGCCAGGAACGCCTTCGACCAGGGCGTGTCGTCTCCGTCCACGAAGACGCGCTCGGTGCCGTAGACCGAGACGGTTTCGGCGTAACTGGTCAGGCCGCGCATACCGACCTGTAGCTCGAACGCCTCTTCGAGGGCATCTTGCGACAGGGTACCGCGGCGTCCCACCTGCCCGCCCACCAGAAGGGCCAGCGCGTTGAAGGGCGCGTAACGAACAACACCCACCGTCGTCTCTATTTCTTTGAAGCCCCGATATGTGGCCTCGGCCGCGTCCGCCGCCAGCATGACCGGATGGTCTTTCGCACTGGTAACGTGGGCCTGGTTGGCGGGCGTCTGGCGGCAGCGCATTTTCTGCATCGCCATCATCATTTCGACCACGTTCATGCGGTCCATGACGCGGGCTATCTTAGCCGGGGTGAGAGCCGTGAACATGCGGATGCACTCTGGACGCGGGACGTTGATGTCCACGAGCATACGGGCGAGTTCTATCTCGCTCTTCGCCATAGCCTCTTTCGCGTTTTCGACGTTGATCGCGTAATCCGCCACGAATTGCTCTATCGTGGTAAATTCGACTCTGGACTTACCGTCCATTTCAACGATCTTGCCATTTTCTATTTTAAGAGAGGGTTGCGGGTCTTGGGGGCTACCCATCGCGTAAAGTCCCACCTCAATCCATTCCCCGATGAAGCCGTCGAGGTGGACCGGACGTTTTTCGAGCGCTTCGAATCTTTTGCTGCGTTTTGTGCCAGCCATTCTCAAGCCACCTTCCTCATTCTTCCTCGTTTTCAGAGGAACTTTGCCGGTCAAATGTAGGGAACTGTAGAGGGCTTCGGCTTGCCACCCAGGGAGTGGAGCAACTTCACGCCCACGTCGCGGGCCGTAAGAATAGCCTGCCGCACGGCTCCGGAATCCCCGCTCACCATGATGAAGGATTCGTTGGTATAGCAAGTGCCTTTCTGCGGCGAGCAGTAGCTGAACGCCTCAACCTCGGCCGCCTTAAGCGCCGTATCGCTGATGACAACGCCAATGCCGGCGGGCGCGCCCAGAATGAGCCCAAACGCGCGTCCCACGGGAGCGCCCAGGGCTTTATTGAGGCAGTAGCTCGCGCGGGCCGTGTACTGAAGCTCCAGATACCCAACTTCGTTGCCCCACACGTCGCCGAAGTACTTCGGGGTTTCTTTGAGGGCGACCTCGATGGCGCGTTTAGCGTCAGATACGTCCTCCGCGCCGAAGATAATGAGGGCTCCATGTCCGGCGCCGCCCTCGGTATCGCGGCACATTTCGGCGGAAATGATCTCGGTGTTCGTCGCTTTGATAGCTTCGTCGCAGGCCATGAGCTGGGGGCCAGCGCCGACGCGGTCGGAAATGATCCCTATTGAGCGATATTTATTGTCTATGCCCATCAATTCATGCAGACGCCCTTCGACATTCGCAATGACGAGTCCGATGGTATGTCCCATAGCCGTCCCGATGAACTCAGTGCAACTCGCGGGGACGCAACTTGGCTCAACACGACACTCTTCCACGACCGGCTTGCTCGTCTCGGCGGGAGTCTCCGCGAACCGCTTCATAACTTCATCCATTACTTTTTTGACTGTTTCTTGCTCCATCTCGACGCCTCCTCTGTTATAGCGCTTTGATAAAATAACAGTTGAACCATTAAGCCATTAAGCACTCTAAGCTCATAAAAGGACTGCTTTTCACTATCCTATACTTTAGGCGTTTTACTTTGATTCACAAAGAACTGCTTTGCACTATCCTAACTTTAGGCGTTTTACTTTGATTCACAAAGGACTGCTTTTCACTATCCTAACTTTAGGCGTTTTACTTTAATTCACTGTAGCTATCCGATTTTGGGAAGGATTTTTTCCGTGTCCGAATGTGGACGCGGAATAACGTGTACGGACACGATTTCCCCCACCTTTTTCGCGGCCGCCGCTCCGGCGTCTGTCGCGGCTTTCACCGCTCCCACGTCTCCACGCACCATGACCGTCACATAGCCGGACCCTATTTTCTCGTAACCGATTAGACCCACATTGGCGGCTTTGACCATCGCGTCCGCCGCTTCGATCGCGCCGACAAGCCCTTTTGTCTCTATTAAACCCAGAGCTTCACCGTTCATTTCCAAACGCACCTCCTAGAATATGATCAATTTTTTCACGCAACTCCGGTATCCCTTCTTCCGTTAGCGACGAGCAGAACATCACCTCCTTTGCTCCCGCCACTTCCAGGGCTCTTTTTGAACGCGCTTTCATGTCTTCCGTAGCCAGATCTATCTTCGTCACGACCCCCAGTACTTTGCCACGAATGGCGGTGTTAAATTTCGGCGGATAGCGGGGTGTCTGCGTCGGGTCGGCTAAAAAAAGCACGAGCCCGGCCTTGTTCGCGTTTTGCAAGAGCGACCTGTAAAGGTACAAGTGGTTCAGCAGTTCTCCTGGTGTGTCGATGAAATAGCTTCCGTGTACGACCATCTGCGTTTTCCGCACGTCGTCAATGTAACCAAGGGCTTTAAGAAGCGTGGATTTTCCGGCCCGTGTGGGTCCCGCTACCATGAGCTTACGATTAGCGGAAAGGTAGCCATAATGTAAACATTCAAGCTCAGGAGGGCGGAGCTCGTTTGGCTGCTTCGCGGTCTCCACTGGTTCCACCGAAACCCCTTCTTGAGGAAGATGAACGTGTAACCTCTCTTCTTCTAACCTCTCTTCTTCTTTTAACCTCTCTTCTTCCATGTCTCTTGTTAGCTCCTCGTAATGTTCGATGGAGCGAAGCCCAAAGTCTCTGTCAAGGCGTGCATGGCGTTAACGAGAGCGGATTCGACAGCGGAGACCTCGCCACTGAAGACAAGTCCTCCCGTGAAGCGGTCGACAAATTCTATTCTGATGTTGGATGATTTCGAGGCCGTATCCGCCGCGATGATAGCACCCTCGCCTGGTGTTATTGTCATGATTCCCACCGCGCCCTTGTTATCGACGCCGATCCGTTCGCAGATGTCCCTATTGGGATTTGCGATAATATGGGCGATTGTCACTTGTTTACCGGGGACAAATTCCTGAATGATTCTAGTTTTTTCGGCTCGTGAAGAACGAGAAAAATCTTCCGCCACGCGCTTTCCCTCCTCGTAAAAATGCAGAGGCGCCGCAAGTCAGACGCAGAGCTAACTTTAAATAAATGTGAAAATGTGATGTGATTTACTATTTTCATTTCTATGTTTTCATTTCTATCATGTCATAAAAACGCGTTTTTCGTGTGACAGTTTCTTGCTGATTTCATGTCATAAAGATTTGCTAAATTAAAACACGTATCGGTATTAATTCGGAGCAAAAAAAACTTAGATTGAATATATGGGAATTTTTAAGGCTAAAATTACGGTTAAATAGAACGCAAAAAAATATCCAATATAATTTTATTGTCTTAAATGTGTCTTAAATGAAGTTTTTCGCTCGGCAATCCAAAAGAACCCCTAGGAGTAAAATCTCCCAGAGGTTTTTCGCGTGTAAGAACCTATTGCCGCCGGAACTTGTAATGCGGCAACGCGCGTTCACCTATGCCGCTAAACTCAATACGATCTGCGCAATGCCTCAATCTCCGCTATGGATAAGCCGTAAATTGGGCAATCAAGGCGGGGTTCATTCCATCGGCTAGTCTCGAACGCGCTGTTTCTCGCAGGCACCGTCACGGGCTATGGCACACCGGTGTTATTTTGGAAAGAACACGTGAACCTCAGCCCAACTTTGCAGAGGTCCTCCGATATTTTGCAAAGCCGCGCGTTACCCCTCAAAGCCCCCTAAATTTTAAGATGGCGCGCGAAGAGCGCTTATCATGACGTAGCGCGCATATTGGTCGCTGCGGAATTAGAGCGTTTAAATTCTACTCATGATGACAGGTCCTTCCCCAAAATTTCCTTGAGCAGTGCAGGATGACATGGATTTTTAGAGAGCATCTTGCGGATTTTAACCTTTATGATGCTGTTGACGTGTTGAAGAAAATAAAGTAAAATCTTCTAAGTTGTAATAAGTGGAGTTTTAAAAATAAAAAATCACGAGTTTGCGGGGATGGCGGAATTGGTAGACGCGCAAGACTAAGGATCTTGTGGCTTAAAAGCTGTGGGAGTTCGATTCTCCCTCTCCGCACCAAGAACAAAAATAACAGGAAACAATCTTGCACAAAAAGGCAGTCAGTAAGCGGATTTTTAGGCTATTTCCTTGCACAATAAAACACAGCACAATAAAACATAACAAAATATAATACTATCCGGGACATAACCGGACAGAAAAACGGGTTGGTGCTTGTGGAGGAGGGGTATGCTGTAGCGCTGACGGAGATGGAAGTGCGAAAGGCCAAGGGGCGAGAAAAGCCGTACCAACTTGGGGATGGTAACGGGCTTCATTTGGAAGTTCTCCCGTGGAAGTTCTCCCGACTGGCGGCAAGTATTAGCACTTGCGGTATTGGATATAAGGTCGGGAACACAAAACAAGCCTCGGCGTGTATCCCGAAGTTGGGCTGAAAGAGGTCCGGGAGAAGCGCGACGCTTTCAAGGAAAACCTGGCGGGGGGAATCGATCCAAAGGCCAAGAAACCCGATCTTCCCACCTTCGGGGCAGTAGCTTGGGAATGGCACAGTCGAAACATAGCGCCGTCAAAGTCTCCCCAATATGCTTGTAAAACTCTCTCGCGGCTTGAAAAATTCTTATTCCTGCACATTGGAGACAGACCGATACAGGAGATCGTAGCGGTAGTCAATCTCAGAAAAAATCTCGAAGAGCGGCGAATCATCCTTTCCCATCATTAGCTCATTAGCGGCATCATTAGCGGCATCATTAGCGGATGGATTATCTTATATCTTATATCGCTTTTTCTTCCTGCCAGCGTCCATATTAAAATTGCTGGGGTAGTCAGCCTTTTCATTTTAGCCTCCAGCGCTCCTCAAGGATTGTAACCTTCTCTAGCAATCCTAAAAACGGTGATCAACACCGGCTCTTTTCATGATTGCGTTAGCCGTGTGCCTCGATTTGATTACCCCATCCACCATCCACCGTTATCGAGAGTCCCGTGATAGGGCTGTACCAAATGTCATGATCCCCTCTGCCGTGCCGCTGGAAATAACACCCGTTTTCGGCCAGTTTCTCACGGACTCTCGTCTCATACTCTGCCATCAGGCAACCACCACCTGACGAGCCATGCTGAAGTCCAAGGAAACGCCTTCGTGCCGCTTCTCCTCAATCTCCAGCAGCAATCTCCAGCAGCTCAGCCGCCGCCACTCTGACGCGCTCGATCAACGCATCCACAGAGCCGGACTCCAAGACAAGGCCCGGCAAATCATCGCTTGTGGCAATCCATACCAGCGCTTTTTCGTCCCATGCGACTTGAATCTTGTACCCTATTCTGTCCATTTTGGGTTAGCTCTTTTGGGTTAGCTCCTTTTTGCCTTGGCCAGGATTGCGGCATTCTCGGCGGCTAGACTTTTGTTTTTTCTAATTCTGCTGCTGCTGACATTAAAACGCCCTTCCGCTCCTCAATGTACTGTCTGACGTAAGCTCTTATTACGTCAATCGCGTTTTTCCTTTCCAGGGCGATGATGGAAGTAAATAAGGCCCATTCTTTCTCATCAATCCGAAACGTAAATCGAACGTCACTCGCTTTTTCGCTTTTTGCCATTTAAATATCACCTCCTTTTACATTATGCACCTTGACGTATAACGCGTCAAAGTAAAGATAGGATTTATGGCCTATATACTACACTTTGACGCTTTACGCGCCAAGGTGTAACTATGTCCATCAAGTCAGGAATCAAGCACCAAGCACCTTGACAACCAGAGGGTAGGCACGAACCAGGGAATCGGGCCAGCGGGAGAAGGGGTCGAACGGTGAACACAAGAAACCCATAGGAAACGGCCAGCCAGAACAGCGGCGATGAAACTCAAGGACTCGCTAACCAGAAACCCTCTCAACGATGGGATTGGAAAACGCAGAGTGACGGGCGGAGAACATCCCGCCCGGTAATGCAGGAGCAGCGAGTCACAACTCCCTAAAAAAATTTAAGGAGGTAACGAAATGCACATTGAAATAGAGCGAAATAGAGTACAATAACGTGACTGTCGGAGAGTTTTTTCGTACATAAGAGCACAATGCAAGACGAAGGGAATAGAAAACAGTCTCTCTGACCGGGACGAATTTGAAAACCCGTCGTGCCCAGTAAACATCAGCTACGACTCGAAGGGCGGTATTTTTCTTGTCGATCCGCTCTTGCCGTCCGGTCTCCCACCCCACATACTCGCGTTGCCCGCGCTTGTACATCGCTTTTTCCAGCGTTAGGGTCGGGTTCGTTTCAGAAGCCGCGGTCTTTTCGGTCTCTTTTCCTTTGATCTTTTCGCCTGATCTTTTCGCCGGTTTTTCGCCCTTTCTCGTCAAACTCGCTGATTTTCAGGGTTTCGTCCAGAGCTTTAGCGCTTTCGGCAATTTCCTTCTGTTCGATATAGACGCGTTCCAGGTCTTTGCACACCTGGCCTGAGCGATGCTCGATTCGTATTCTTCTCTTAGAGCTCGTCACAAAATAACTTCTAGAGCTCGTCACAAAATAACTTCCGCTTTCAACGCTAAATATTACTCTTCTAAAAATGTCTCGCACTCAAATGAGCTATTCCTAATCAATTATTCTTGCGTACAGTAGGTTTTGCTAAGTTGATTGGTGATAGCCAAAATAAGGTCAAAATAAGGTTAATAAGATCAGAAAGATCAGAATATTATCGTAAAACATAGCCACCAGCCACCGCTTCAAGCGCTGGCTTGAAATTGCGCTCCTATAAGGGGCTTAAAACATCAAATCATTAGAAAAGCCTCTCGCCCTCGAATAAGCGAAACATAGGACTCAACTTATTCCGCTTTTTCTGTTTTGCCTAGCATATCTGAGGACTTAATCTGGAGTCTGGGAATTTTGTTACTTCACGGATCGCTTCCGCTCTATTTAGTTTCCCCGGCATAGCCGGGGGATTTAATATATACTATTTAATATACTATCGAGTTAAAATCTATGGCGTCTTCGAAACAGTGAAACCCTCCCCAAAGCTGAGCTTCGCCCTTGAGCTTGAACGTAGTATATACCTTTTCCCTGCACTTTCCATGTCCATTCTATTTGACGCTTACGGGACTTTAGGTTATAAGGCTCTAAAGACTACGACGCCATCATCGCTATTGCGTAAGCAAGCTAAGCCCCTTAACATAGACGACTTTAACTTCTTTTTTAACTTCTTTTAACGTAACGGTGGTTGTTAAGGTTAAGGATTCTTCACTCAGCTTCAGAACAGAATCCCCATATATCCTCTCCTCGTCATTGTCGTCCCACTTATTCATCCCATAATCCGCGGCATTGTTT
>JAIRYN010000010.1 GCA_031267575.1 Synergistaceae bacterium
AGAAAGCCTTCGCCGTGTTCGCGTATATATCGCCGTTTTTGGCCGCCAAATTCCTTGTCATTAGAGAGCTTTTCTTCATTGCTAAATATCAGATTAGGAAAGGAACTAAAGCCGATGAGCAAACGACAAATACTACCCTATAGTTACATATCGTAAAAACAGATTTATATTTATCAGAGGGGAAATAAAATGATTAAAGTAGGCAGCCCTACACTTGCAAGAATCGAGGATATGACTATACTGTCTGTTTCAGTAGACAACGGCTACGATGGAACACTATCGGATTTAACATTTACGTTTGAAAGTTCATACGAAAATGGTCTTGCTATTGATCGAGCGGATGGTTTACTTGTGTGTATGCTTCACTGGTTGGCAGCTCACAATTACGATGTAACATTTGATTTGCCGATTTCTGAAAGGCTTTACTATCAAATAACTGAATTTATCATACCAGCACTAAAAAGAGCAACCAAGGTTTATTGTCCATCCATGGCCTCTCCCCTCCCCCGTGGTAAGTATGTGGGAACAGGAATGACCTGCGGAGTCGACAGTTTGACTACTTTTAAACTGAATGTCACAAAAGACATTCCTGCGGAAAACAAAGTCAATATTCTCACATTTTTTGACGCGGGCACGTTCGCGGGACACAATGCTAAGGCGGATATAACTTTGGATAGAAATGGCAATCTGATAGGTGACGCAAGCATCCGAGCTAGTGAAACTTTTCAGAATTCAAAAAAATTCGCGGATGAAGTCGGACTTCCATTATTCTATATTCGGTCGAATTTGGGACAGGTTTTGAAATATAAGGAATTTCAACCGCAGGAATTCTCGTTTACGCTAAATGGATGTATACTACTTTTTCAAAAAATGTTTCGAATATACTATTTCTCTTCGACTCGTAGTTTGGACGATTTTGGGGTTGATCGCGAGCAACTCCTCGATACTTCGCGTTATGATGTTTTTACAATGCCGATGATTTCAACTGACATACTGACATTCTATTCAGCTGGCTCACCCTATAGTCGTTTGGAGAAAACGTCTTTGATAGCCGCGGATAAACTCGCTCAAAAGTACCTTTCTGTTTGCACTGGCTCTGCCCACAACTGTGGTTACTGCGACAAATGCACACGCACTATTCTTTCACTTGAAGCTCTGGGATCTTTAGATTGTTTTTCTGAAGTGTTTGACCTTGAACGATACAGTCATACTCGAACAAAACAAATAGGGAAGGTTATAGCACGGAAATTCACAAGAGACGTATACTTGACGCCAATATACTCTATGTTGAAAAAGCAACATAAAATTCCATGGTTAAGCTACATCTGGGCATTAATCTTTTTAGCAATGAACCCATTTACGCGGATGTTCAAAAATATGGATATTGAAACCAAGAATAAATTGAGACGGTGGGGTGTTAAGCACAACCTTATAAACCCATTTCACTAATATCTTCCTGCTTATAACCTTGACTGTGATACCCGTTACATTTAGCCCAACAGGTATATACCCATACTCTTTCAGTTTTACCCAGCCTAGGCTGGGTATCTTGATTCGATGCTGCCGCGCTTCCGTGTCCTTTTCATTGGATAGAGTTAGATTTTTTGCGGCAAAAAGTACAAAAGTACAGTAGATGATCGCGCGTGATCTTTGGCTTTTGGTAGCCCCAGAATAGGGGGGAGCTATTTTCTCGTGCTCCCCCCTATAAATACAATGAAGTTAAAATATTTCAGCACGCCTAACCGAACACGAGGTTCGGCAGGAACAGTACGACCTGCGGGAAAAAGATCAACACCATAACGAGAATGAATAGCATAATATAAAAAGGAATAGCTTCTTTGGCTGTTTCTTGCGGTGAGCAGCCCATGATTTCGGAGGTGGAGTAAAGCGCCACACCGACAGGAGGCGTCATGATGCCCGCCGTCACCGTGGTCATCATGACAACGCCGAAGTGTACCGGGTCGATGCCGAGCCTCGTGATGACGGGGATAAACACCGGCGTCAATAACAGAGCGATGACTCCCGTCTCAATGAACATCCCCGCCAGAATCAGGAGGAAAATGATCAAGATCAACAGGATGTGTTGGTTCGAGGTGATGCCCAGTAGCATCTCCGCGATCGTCTGAGGCATCCTGTCGAACACGATCGCGTAGCCGAAGGTACCTGAAAGTCCCAGGATGAGCATCAGCACCCCCACGTCCACGAGGGTTTGTTTCGCGGTATCCCAAAACGCTTTGAGCGTCATTTCCTTATAAATCACGCTACCCACAAATACGGCGTAAGCCGCCGCGAAAGCCCCGGACTCTGAGGGGGTAAACACTCCGAAACGAATACCCGCGATAAGAATGAACGGGAAAATTAGCGCCCAAACGTTTTGCACCAAGGCACGACCCACCTCGTTCGCTGTCGGCGCCCGATCGGTGATGGGCATGTAACCCCGTCTCTTTGACGTAATGTGAACGGTGACCATGAAAAACACCATCATCAAGAGACCGGGGAGGACGCCTCCCACGAACAGCCTGCCGATCGATACCTCTCCTACCGAGCCGTAGATGACGAAGCCCATACTGGGGGGGATCGTGCAGGTGATCAGCGCGGTAAGGCCGTTGACAGCGGCACCGTAGCCCCTGGAGTAGCCCTGTTTGATCATTTCAGGACCAAGGATTCGGCTTTCCATGACGGCGTCGGCGTTAGCGGAACCGGAAACGCCTCCCATCAAGGTGCTCATAATGACGCTGACCTGGGCCAGGCTTCCGGGCAGGTGACCGACTAAAACTCTGGAAAGGTTGACCAGACGCTCGGTGATGCCGCTCGAGTTCATGAGGTTTCCGGCGAAAATAAACAGGGGAATCGCCAGTAGGGTGAAGTTCTGCGTCTGCGAAACGATGCGCTGCACGGTAATGCTCACCGGAATATCTGGGCTCGCCACGATAAAAATAAATCCAGAAAGGCCAATGGCAAACGCCACCGGCATCCCCAGAAACAGCAAGATCAAAAACACAGAGACCATCAAAGTCATGAGTTACATCCTCCGCTCGGATAATTTACACGGCGTCGAGTCCGGTGTTTTTTAGCGTTGAAGAATAATCGAGGATCTGTTTTTTCAGTTTGATCGAGGCGGAAATGATCATAAAGAACGAACAGATCGGAAGGCTGGCGGTTACGTAGGAGTAACTCATAGCGATGTTCTGAAACTGCCGTTTTGTGTTGCTGATGCAGAGCGGAATGCCGTAGACGATCAAAATCACGAGGAAAACGATGACCACCAGTGACCATGCAACGGCGATTGCTCTCTGGCAATTCAAAGACAGCCTCGACGTGAGGAAATCCACGTTGATAATCCTGTTCTGGCGTATGCCCACGTCCGCCCCCATGAACGAAACCCATGAAAAAAGAAGCAGGGAAATGTCGACCGCCCAATTCTGAGGTCGTCCTACGCACCGCCCTATAGCCGAGATTAGAATGAGAACGGTCATCACGATAAGGCCGAACGTGGCCAACGTTTCCTCCACTTTGCAGACTATTTCATAATATCGTTTAATTCCGGCCATGACGCAACGTTCCTTTCGTTGTAAAACGTCGCGAAGGCGTATTGGGGGCCGCCGCGACGTTTTGAGATTTTCGTTACTTGCCGATCTCCGTGTAGATTTGCTTGCGAAGCTCGGTAAAGCCAAGAACTTCGTAAGCGGTGTCCGCGGCTTTCTTGAAAGCGTCCAGGTTTACCTCGACAACCTCCATGCCTTTCTCCACCATCTGAGCCTCGTACTGATCGCTGAGCTTGATGTTTTCCTGGGAGGTCAGCTCACCCTGTTTCGTGAACTCCTCTACCAGAAGGTTTTGATAAGATTCCGGGAGAGTTTTGAACCATTGCTCTCCGACCATAAGACCGTTGAGGAGCTGGAAATGTCCCGTTTTATCGATATATTTCAGGACTTCGTACACGCGTGCGCCCCAGTTCGCGGAGTGTTGGCTTTCGCAGCCATCGATGGCCTGTTGCTGTACGGCGGTGTACACTTCGGTCCAGCCCATCGCGACGGGAGTGGCGCCCAACGCCCGGACCGACTCGGACCAAGCGGGCGCGCCGGGAGTACGAATCCGAAGACCTTTCAGATCCTCCGGGGTTTTGATCGGCTTGTTCGTCATGAAATGACGGGCTCCAGCGAACCAGTTGAATGCCAAGATGCGGATGTTATTTTCATCGGCCAGCTTACGAATACATTCCTTCCAGTAGTTGGTGGCTTCGACTTTCAGCAGATCGTCGTAATTGTCGGCGAAGTAGGCGACACCAACGATACCGACGTCCTTGACGTAATTCGCCATACGTCCGGCGTCCGTCACCACAGCGACGTTAACGCCCTGGATCGCCTGCTCGATGACATCCTCGTCGCTGCCCAACTGCGCGCTGGGATAGACCAGAACTTTGAATTTTCCGCCAGTACGCTCGGCCACACGCTCGGCGAGGGCATAAAACCCCTGACAGAATGGGTCGGAATCGGCCATTTGCGTGGAAATTCTGAGAGTATATCCTTTGCCGTCCCCTTCGACCGGTTCGCCGGCTGACGCGGCAAAAGCGGGAAGCACCGCTGACAATAGAAGCATAGACACTACAGATAGTACTGAAAGAAACTTTTTCACATTTCATCCCTCCACTTCAGATTGTGTTTAGTACTTGTTATTCACGACTTGTTCGAGCCAAACGCCGAAAACCCACATTAAAAATTCGATTACTCCGTGTATAATCTCACCATAGTGATCATATTATAGTATAGATATAGAAATTAATATTTAATTATCCTACTATAATGCAACTCTCCTCCGGAATGCAACTCTCCTCCGGGCTTGAATAAAGGTGACAGCAAACCGAATGACCGGGCGAAATTTCCCGCATTTGAGGGCGCGTTTGCTGGCAGATAGGCATCTTTTCCCGGCAGCGCAGGTGGAAAGCGCATCCTTGGGGCACGTTGACGGGGCTGGGGATTTCACCGGAGGAGATAATCTTCTCGGACTTCAGCTTCTCTTCTTCGACCGTTGCAACCGGTATCGAGGAGAGCAACATCTGGGTGTAGGGATGGCGGGGGTTCTGAAAAAACTCCGAGGTTCGCGCCTGCTCGCACATCCGGCCCAAGTACAAAATCGCCACGCGGTCGGCCACATTGCGCATGAGACTCAGATCATGGGTAATGAAAAGATAAGAAAGATTTCGCTCGCGCTGAAGCTTCACCAGCTTCCCAATAACTTTGGCTTGAATCGAAACGTCCAGAGCCGAGGTGGGCTCGTCGAGAACGATCAGAGATGGGCGCGAGGCAAGAGCGCGGGCCACGGAGATCAATTGACGTTCTCCGCCTCCCAAAGCGTGAGGGTACTTGTCCGCGAAGTCACCCGGTAGTCCCACCTCTTCCAACAGTTCTTCGGTCCTCTTGTACATTTGTTCTTTCGAGAGTTCCTTATCGTGAACGGTCAGCGGCACCATCAGACTTTTACGCACCGTTCGCTTGGGGTTAAGGGAGGATCCAGGGTCCTGAAAGACGATCTGGATTTCTCCCTTTTGCCGCGGAGTACGGTAAAGCCCGGCGAGTTTTTCCCCCTTGTAGACGATGTCGCCCTCCGTCGCCTCGTACATCCCCACCAGCATGTAGGCGATGGTGCTCTTGCCAGACCCGGATTCCCCCACCAGACCCAGGGTTTCTCCCTCGCGCAGCTCCAAGTCCACGTCGTCGATGGCCTTCACCACAAGGCGATTTTTCAAGGGGAAATATTTCTTCAAGTGTTTGATTTCAAGTATTTTTCCTGTCGTCATTTTTTCTCGTCCTAATTTTTTTATCGCCCTATTTTGCGAAATGGCAACTGGTGCGGTGACCCAGGGAAATTTCCCGATGTGGTGGTTTCTGTGCGCGGCAAACTTCCTCCACGTGGGGGCAGCGTGGAGCGAAACGACACCCCTTCGGAGGCTGCGTGTAGTCTGGGATGCGCCCCGGAATTCCCTCGGCGAGGCTGTCCCCCGTCAACTTTGGAACACAGGCCATCAGAGCCACGGTGTAGGGGTGTCGGGGGTTCTTGAAAACGTCTTCGGTCGCCCCGCTTTCCACCACCGTTCCGGCATACATGATGTTGACATAACTGGTGGACTCACGGATGACGCCCAGAGAGTGCGAAACCATGATGACCGACAGCCCTTTATCCTCCGTCAGTCCATTGATGAGACGCAAGATTTGATCTTGAATCGTCACATCCAAAGACGTACCGGGCTCGTCGGCCAACATCAGCCGGCGTCCGGCCGCGATAGTGATCGCGATACACACCCTCTGCTTCATTCCTCCGGAAAGCTGGTAGGGAAAGCTCTTCATGATCCGCTTCGGGTCGGGGAGCATCACGTTGTTCAGGGCTTCGATCGCCAAGGCATAAAGTTTTTTTTTCGGTGTGCTCTTGGGGTTGGCGTATTGGAGAGCGGTCAAAAATTGCGATTCAACGCTGAAAACGGGGTTCAAGGCGCTGGAGGGGTCTTGAAAAATCATCCCGGCCCCCCTGCGGCGCATGGCGTTTAGGTCAGTGTCCGGCATTTCGAAGACGTCGCGCCCCTCGAATAAAATCCTCCCTCCGTTCACAATGGCGTTTCTGGGCAGAACTCTGAGGATCGTCTTCAGCATCGTGGTCTTGCCGCAGCCGGACTCCCCCACCAGGCCGACCCGCTCTCCCTCCCCGACGCGAAAGGAGATACCGTCCAAAACGTGGCTGCTCTTTCCATACACGTCGAAGGAAACGGACAGATCCTTGACTTCCAGTAAAGCCTTTTTTTCACTTTCTTTTTTAGCTTCTTTTTTAGCCGCGTTTTCTTGTCTATTTTCGCTGACGCTTGTCAACTTTCATCCGCTCCCAACATGTTGCTGATGCCGTCCCCAAAGAGGTTGAAACCCAAAATGATGACGATAATCGCCAGGGCGGGGAAAACGGTAAACCACCATTGCCCCGGCATATACTTGACTCCCTGTGAGATCATGCTGCCTAGAGCCGGTTTAGGCGCTTGCTCGCCGAGGCCGGCGTAGCTCAGAGTGGCGCCCATGATGATCACGTAGCCCATGTCCAGGGTCATTTTCGTCAGCAGCGAAGAGAGGCAGTTCGGCAAAATTTCCCTGAAAAGGATGTGGAATGTTCCGGCCCCCGTCAGTTCGGCGTAGACGATGTAATTTTCGGTCCGCAGCGACGAGGCCACACCATAAGACAAACGAGCGTACCAAGGCCACCACATGACCGTGATCGCCAGCATCGAGTTGATCATGTTCGGCTCCAGGACGGACGCGACGGCTAAGGCCAACACCAGAGGCGGGAGCGCTAAAAAAATATCGGTGAGCCGCATCAAAACAGTGTCGATTAGCTTTCCTTTGTTATACCCAGCGACGACCCCCACGATGAAGCCCACCGGCGCGGAGACACAAAGCACAATCACCCCCATCAGCAGGGTGTTGCGGAATGAACCGACAATACGGCTCAAGATGTCTCGCCCTATTAGATCGGTGCCGAAGGGGTGTCGGAGGCTCGGAGGCTGGCTCGCGTTGGCGAAATCCACGAAGGAACCGATGTGCTGGGGATACGGAACGACGTACTCTCCCACGCAGGCCAAAAGGACAAAACCAACCACGATCACCAGGCCCAACACCGTGATCTTGCTTTCGGAGTATTTCAGCCAGCTTTTTTTCAGCGTATTTTTAAAAGATTCTTTCAAGAACATCATGATGCCACCTTTATTTACTTGGCACGAGACTGGCGCATACGGGGGTCGAGAATCATCACCACCATGTCCACCAGCACATTGGTCGAGATGAAGATGACGCCCAAGACCAGCACCACACCGCAAACGGCATTGATGTCCTTACCCAAGATGGCGCTCATGGCGTAACGGGACATGCCGGGCCAGTTGAAAATCGTCTCCACCAAAAACGCGTTCCCGAAAATAGCGGCAATATCCAGCCCCATAATGGAAACAGTGGGAATGATCGACGGTTTCAAAAGATACTTGCGGTTAATGACCTCGCGCGGTACCCCCTGAGAGGTCATCATCGTGATGTAATCTTTTCCCTCGTTTTCTAGCATGTAGGAGCGGGTCAAGCGCGCCTCCTGCATGGTGTGCCCCAGAGAAAGTGCCAGTGCCGGCAAAAGCAGATGAGTGAAGGCATCCCACGCCGCCGCTGGCTGCCCGGCGATCAACGCGTCGAACACCATCAGCCCCGTAACCGGCGGAACCTCGAAGCCCATGCTCAGGCGTCCACCGATGGAGGGCAAAATCGGCACCCAGTAGCCGAAGGTCAGCAAAAAGAGAACGGCCCACACAAACGTCGGTGTGGCGATGATAACGTAGCTGCAAAAGCGTATCAGGTAGTCCGGCCAGCGATTTTTGTACATCGCCCCCAACACACCCAAAAGCAGGGCGAAGAATATGGGAGGAATACCCGCCCATATGGCCAGCTCCAGCGTGGCGGGCAAAAATTCGCGCAGGTCTTGGAGAACCCCGCGCTTCGTCACCGTCGAAACCCCTAGGTCTCCTTGCAGCATGTCCGTGAGCCAGTAGTAATATTGAACCGGCAGAGGCTCGTTATAGTGCATACGCTCTCGATACCTTTCCACCACCTCTTCTGGGGCGCTGGGGCCGAGAGCCAGGCGAGCCGGGTCGCCTGGAATGATGCGCATCAAAGAAAATATCAACATGGACAAGCCGATCAGTACGACCAACGCCCAGCCCAGCCTTTTCAAAACGGTTATCAACAGTGACGGCAAGCCCTTAACCCTCCAATACGATGGCGCTCTTGCTACTTTTGACGGTCGGGGTAGATTTTGATGTCTCTAAGGTAAAGCGAAAAACCTTGCAGCCCGATCTTTGGAGCCATTTCGACGTAAGAAGACTGGTACACCAAACGTTCCGGCGTTTCCGTGAGGGGAATGAAGAGAAACCGCTGGGCGCAGTACCTTTGAATTTCTTTATAGGCGGCCGCGCGCTCATCGATGTTCACCAAGGCCAACGCTTTGTCGATCATGGCGTCCAGCGTCGAATCGTTGACCCAGTTCATGTTTTCCCACGTGCCGGTAGTCTTGGATCGCAGTTGCGATACGAACTGAGAGGCCGAGTCGGAGGTGACCGGGGTGATGGACACCAGGGTCGCCATAGGGGATGTGTCCACGTTGGCGGAGTTCGACACAATGGTGGACCAAGGTAGTTCCACGATGGAAACTTTCAGTCCTATTTGCGAAGCCAAAGCCTGGATCATCAAAGCGACCTTTTCCCGGTCGGCGGACTCCGAGTTCCAGACCAATTCAATGGGATAGTCGGCGATCGTCGCCGCGTACTTGGACTCGGAGAGGGTTTTTTTCGCCTTTTCCAGGTCCAGGGAAAGGTCGAACACGGCCTCGTAACCCAGGGAGTTTGAGGGTACGACGCTCTTTTTCTGAACGGAGTCCGGAAGAATCATCGTGCACAAGGTGGTGTAATCCACCAGATATCCCAGAGCCTCCCGCACTTTGGGATCGTCCACCGGCGCTTTCTGGTTGTTCATCCAGAAATTGATGCCGCTGCCCGCGTAGTTGAAGGCCAGTTTGAGGGTGTTATCGGAGTCCAGCATCGACTGGATGTTCTCCGTTGTTTGATAATGGTCGGTGCACTCCAGCTCCTGGCGGCTCATCATGGTCTTGACTCTGACGGCTTCGTTGGAGGCATAAATCAGGAATTTTTCCGGCACATTCGTTTCAAAACCGGTCCAGTAGGCGCTGAAAATGCTGCCTCCCACCGACATATTGGTGCTGACGCTGTCGATGACGTAAGGGCCGGAACCGACGTCGTGCTCCAGCAGGTAGGTCTTGCCGTAGTCGCCCTTGTCCCCATAGTCGCCCACTGAGGTGTAATTGGCCTCCAACAGTTTCTGATCCAGAATGTAGAAGCGAACTAGACTATTCAGCAAAGGTCCGTAAGGCACTTTGCAGTTTAAACGCACCGTGTAGTCGTCCACCGCCTCCACGGAGTCGACGTAAGAGTAGAAGAGGAAGGCAAATCCCTCTCCAATCTCTAACAGCCGCTTCATGGAATAGGCCACGTCGTTGGCGGTCAGCTTGTTGCCGCTGTGAAAGACGATGTCTTGACGGATTTTAAAATCCCACGTCAAGCCGTCCTCTGAAATTTTCCAGCTTTCGGCCACCCAGGGTCTGACCCCGCCGTCCGGAGTCGGAAAAACCAAGCTGTCGTAAACGTTGATCAGAACTGTTCCGGAAGCGTAATCGGAGCCCACAGCCGGGTCCCATTTCGGCATGATGACCTGCGTCACCCGAAAAATGCCGTCTCCTTTTTCGGCGGCTCCCGCCAGGTTGGCCGCTAACAACGCGCAAAGCACCAAAAAACACACGGAAAATTTTTTCATGACTCTTGCCCCCGTTTTCTTATTCAAGCTCAGGAGGGCAGAACTCGTTACCAACCCCCCTGTGAACTCTAATCAATATCCCGGCACGCCAAGTTTTCGACACAGCTTTCGCACGCCCTCGTCCACGTAAATGCCATCTCGCTCGAAGACGTTGCCGTCGAGAACAATTGTGGGGCGCAACAACGTTCCGTCGGTATGGGACGCCGCCGTCCAAAAGGCGCCCATGATCGCTTTTCCCTGACTGCCAATGCCGAACTCCATGCAGCCGAACACCCGCTCGTCCTCCACGATGCGCCCAGTAACAGCTAGCACTCCCGGATTGAAACCCAGAGAATAATGGGCCAGCCGGTACATGTTTTCGTCGCTGAACCCATCGAGCCACGCGCGGAACGTTTCCGCCTGAGCGCCTCCCGAAACCCGGACAACGCGGCCTTCTTTCAACAGAAGTTCTACAGGAGCGTTCAACTTGCCAATGGAAAGAGGCGGCCACAGCGCTCCATCGAACACCAGCTTGCCCTCGATCGTCTCCTCCACCGGACACCAGCTTATCTGTCCGCCCAACATGATGGGGTATCCCTTGCGTGTGGCCTTCTGCCCGGAATGGCGAATCTTTCTCCCTTTATTGTATGCCTTCAGGTCGGTGCCGTTTTGGGCTTTGACGATGATCTCGTCTGATTCTTCCAGAGATTTTTTCATATACTCGCCCAGCCCGATCATTGCGTCATAGTCCACTCTGGCGACGGTCTTCACGATCATTTCCACGTCCATGCCGGTCAAGCAGATATACCGCGTTCCGAAGTCCATCGAATCGCGAAAAGCCTGAGAATGCATGATGTAAGAATACGCCAATTCGATCCAAACGTCCGCGCGGCTCACGGCAGCTCCGATGGGGGAGGGAGGCTCCATGCAGGCGTTAGGAGCTGTGGCGTAAGTGATGACGGTGGGGATTCCGCCCACGGCATACGTCGCCTGAGCGACCGCATCGATTACTCGCCGATCGGAAGACGTGTCTCCGGTGATGACGACGTTCTCCCCAGGCTCGATCAGCATGACGTCTTTGACGAGTGTCATCGCGCCCTTCATGAGTTCCAAATACAGGTATTCATTTCTCGTCTCAATGCCTAAATTGAGTTCCATAACTCGACAAACCCCACAATCCTTTTTTTAGTCTATCGACTCGGTATGAAAATATCGTACAATTCGACTGATCGACTGATCGACCGAGCGCATTGTCTCTCAAACATTGTCTCTCAAAGAAGAAGCACAAAATTATCGATTTTTCGATTGTTGAGCATATTTTATATCCTGGTAATTTTAAGGTAATCTACATAGAATTTTACGATAAAGCGATGAGAATCGCAACGCCGTTGTTGGCGGCGTTTGTTTTATATTTGGTTTCTTGCCATATGTCTACTTTCATGTTAAACTCCTTTTATGGCTTATCAACGCGAGATGCTGGGCGGAACACGACCGGGATATTAATGTGGCTGTAAATATTCTAAGAGTTGGGGCATCCACTCTTAAAGGAAAAGACGTAAGACCGGTTTCAAAGGAGAAGACGTAAGACCGGTTTTAGTCGGCTGTTTTTGTCGATCTTAGAATCTCACAACTTTAGTCGTGGGAGTATGTTAATCCATTATCAATCAATATTCGTTATCATACTCGATAAAAAATAAAAATATTGATAAATATTGATACATTAAATATTGATATATTAAAGAAGAAGAGATTCGAGAGTATAGCGTCGAGGCCAGCAACTGACCCGCTATCTAAACAGGGTATTGCGGGATTGTCACGAAAGAGGGCAGAAAAGAAGGCAGAAATCAAGAGAGATAGGCAAGAGCGGGCTGTGAGAAAGAAGGGCGTCTCTCCCTGGATACATTTTCCTTTTCGGATAGGAACAACTTCCTACATCCGCGAAGCTTGCATTTTGGACAACCTGAAATGGCTTTCTGGCAAAGTGGACGAGGTGCAGCTCGTGCTGTTCGAGACCCCGGAGTTGTCCAACATCCCAACAGCCTCCGACGTGGAGGAGTTCAAACGCATCGCCGAGGACGCCGGGCTCGCTTTTACGGTACACCTTCCTGGAGATATAGAGCTTGCCAGCTCTGACGAAACGCAAAGAAGAACCTCGATCGAGCGTTTCAAAAGAATTGTCAAGCTCTCCCAGCCGCTGTCCCCGATATGTTGGGTGTTGCATCTCTCTCTTCCGCCAGAGGGCGAGGATCCAGAAGTCCATATCGACAGACTGAGAAGCAGTATGAACCAACTGACCGGGGAATTTTCCTCGCCGCGAGATCTCGCGGTAGAAAATATTCACAAGACATTCGAAGTTGAGACCGTCATTGTGGAGTTGTTCGACACGTCAGTATGCGTCGACATAGGGCACTTGCTCTTATTCAACGCGGATATATGGCAGCATTTGGACCAATGGCTGCCGAGATGCCGTAACGTCCACCTTCACGGGACGAAGGACGGACGTGATCACGAAAGTCTCGACTGTCTCCCTTTTGGCTTTGCTGGCGACCTCTTTCGAAGGCTCTCTCTCGAACCCGGTCTGGAGACTGTAACTATGGAGGTCTTCGGGATGGAAGACTTTGAAAAATCCGTCACAGCGCTGTGCGCGGATGATGTGAAAATATATTGATGATGTGGGAATATATGGTCTAACAGAACCTAAAACGAGATTCAGAGGTGGACAGAGACTGAGCATATCGAATTGATTATAAGCGCGACAAATTTATATTAAATTTATATCATACTCCTTCTTATTGACATTACGATAGTAGCTTGTTATGCTCCTTTCGTATTTTAAAAACTGAATATAAGAGGTTGTTTGGAGAAGTTCCGAACGTAAAATATTCAACGAAAACATCGATATTGAAACCGAAAACCAAGATTATATCGAGATATCGAGAATCAATTTTTTAAAAAGTGTTTATCTTTGGATAAACTTTGCAAGATTCAGCTTTTCCTTAGATTATATGGTATATGGTCTTCAGAATACTATGCGAAATGTATCTACTAGCTATAAGTAGATATTAGTACGCTCAAAAAATCGGAAGATCGAAAGACTGCGTTTCAATATTCCCTGTGCATAATTCCCTGTGCATAGGCAATGAGGACACCCAAATTGGTAATGAATATTCCATAACGGCATATCAATATTCGCATATCAATATGCCACTTTTGTCTCTTCTCAAAAAACAGTACGGCGATATAGTGAAGTGACTTATCATAAACAAACCCGATGATCTGCCCATCTGTATTGAGGAGGTAAAATTTATGAGTTTTTTCGTGAAAACCACTATCTCCAAAAGCTACAGTTTTCAGGATTTCCTGCGGCAGTGGCGGATAGGAAATGAAGATCTGCTTATCAGCAGTCAGCGTATAGCAAAAGCCGTATTTACTGAAGAGCCGTTGTCATGCGACGTTCTGTACCAGGACCGCGAAGGTGAACCAGATGACGAAATGGTGGACGCGATGCTCGAAGCCATCGACGAGAACGAAACAAAAAACGGACGGGCGTATAAACATATTGTCGCCGTCGGAGGAAGCACGATTATCGGCATTTCAAAATTGCTCGTGTTCGGAAGCAAGTTACGCTGCGAGGAAATTTTTAACAAGAGGGCAGAGCTTCCACGCAAATGCAAATTGCTGGCTGTTCCAACTACTTGTGGGATTGATGGCGAGGTTACCGACACCACGACTATTGCTGTCGGAAAGCAGCAAACAAAACGAGAGCTTTCCGCGCCCGCTCTATTCCCGGACGAAGCTATATTGATCGGAGACTTGTTGCGCACTCTTCCTTATGAGGTCTTTGTGACCAACTCGATTGACGCGTTGAGTCACGCGATGGAAGCCTACATTTCCCCAAACTCCACCTTGTTCACTCGAACGGTTGTAGAATCGGCCATAGAGCGGCTTTTGACGGGATATAAGAAACTGGCCGAAACAGGAGGCGTAAAAGCTGAAATTGTATCGGACGATCTACAGTCGTTCCTGACGGCAAGCACAATGGTAGGAATGGTCGCTGGCAACGCGGGGCTCGTGCATGCTCTTTCTCATCCCATAAGCGCCACGTGCAACGTACCGCACAGGAAAGCGAATTACCTGATCTTCGAAGAAGTTTTCGCAACGTACCGGCGATTGAACGCGGATACCTCAAGTTTGGAAGCAATGTTGAGGACTCTTCTGAGCTGTGGGCAACGCGATGTAACTGGATCCGATGTATGGAAAAGCCTTTTCGGACTCTTGGCGTGTGTCTCGCCTCGCCAAACGCTTCGCGAGTTCGGCGTCAATGAGGCCGGATGCCGAGAGATGGCGAGGTGGACCGTTCGAGAAGGACAAAGATTTTTGAGCGACAACCCGCTCCCAATCTCGCAAGAAGTTATCGAAGATATTTACAGAAATTGCATTTGACATACTCCCACGACTAAAGTTGTGGGAGTCTCAGATCGACAAAGACAGCCGACTGAAACCGGTCTTACGTCTTCTCCTTTAAGAAGTGGATGCCCCACTCTGAGAATATTTACAGCCGCATTAATATCCCGGTTGTGTTCTACCCTGCATCTCGCGCCGCATCTCGCGTTGATAAGCCATAAAAGAAGTTTAACATAAAAGTAGACATATGGCAAGAAACCAAATACAAAACAAACGCCACCGTTGGCTGTTTTTGTCGGTCCTAGAATCTCCTCGCTTTAGCTGGGGGAGTATGTCAATGACATGGAACAATCTCCCGATAACAAAATTTCTACCGCGTCCGCCAGATCCTCCAGCGTGGCCTTTTTCGCAACCTTGACCTCATAGCCCGCTTCCCGAGCTGTTTTTCCTGTTTGTTCACCGATGCAGACAGCCTTGACGCGGGCATCCGGGCACAGTGCCGCGAAATTAAGGACCGAGGACGCACAGGTGAAGGCCACGGCGTCCACATCTCCAAGATCCGCTCTGGAGATGGCCGGGAGCGTTTGGTACAGTGGCATCTCGTCGAAGCTAAGACCCCCGTTCCTCAAAATCCGCGCCAGGTCCGGCGCGCTATTCAGGGCTTGGAGCAGCAAAAGACGCTGGGGAGGCGTTTGCCTGCTGGACTGATATTCACGAAGCAAGCTCTCCCCAAGCGCGGCTCCACTGTAGAGGGGCGGAATCAGGTCGACCCTCAACCCGTGAGATTCTATGGCGTCTTTCGTAGCCGGACCTACCGCGGCGATCTTCGCGTCCCCGATTTCTCGGATATCTCTGCGGTCCCTCTTTAACCTCTCAAAAAAAAACTCCACGCCCGCTGTGCTGGTGAAGACGAACCACCCGTAGCCGCTCAAAGCGGGCAAAGAATCGAGGGTTGCCTCCATCCGAGAAGGACACGCCTCCAGAACTTCCGCGCCTCGCGAACGCAAAAGCGCCGTCAGACGACCGTTTTTATTGCCTTGAGAAGCTTGGCAGACAAGCACGCGCTTGCCGCCTAAAGGCAAGCGCGCACGCCAATCCAGCGCTTCGGCCAGAGTGACAACGCGCCCAACAACCAAGAGTGCTGGAGACCGAATCGACGGCGAGGCAAATTCGGATTTGACGCGATCCATCAAGTCGGCCAGATCGGCCAAAACCCCCGTGACTCGTCTTTGACGCGCTGTTGTCCCCCACTCGACCACCGCCACTGGCGTGCTTTCGTTCATGCCAGCCTCAGTCAGCCGTCGGCAGATTTCCCCCAACTTCGAGGCCCCCATTAAAAAGACCAAGGTCCCTTCCAATCGAGCCAGAATGTCGTAGTTGATCGGCGCGCCTCCGCGCTTGTGAGCCGTGATGATGTGGAGCGACGAAGCGTAGTCGCGGTGCGTGACAGGGATACCCGCAAAAGCGGGAACCGCCAGCGCCGAGGTTACCCCTGGGACCGGCTCGCAAGGAATTTCCCTGCTCATCAGGGCTTCCATCTCCTCGCCACCGCGCCCGAACAAAAACGGGTCACCTCCCTTTAAACGCACGACGCGTTTACCCTCCAGGGCTTTTTCGATCAGGATTCTTTCGATTTCCTCTTGAGGTATAAGATGGTGTCCTCCGCTTTTGCCTACGTCGATCAGCTCCGCCTCTGGAGAGGCATACCCCAAAACGCCGGAGCCGATCAAATGGTCGTACACGACGGTGTCCGCCTGCTCCAAAAGCCTCCGCCCTTTCACCGTCAAGAGTTCCACGTCCCCGGGCCCCGCTCCCACCAGCCAGACTTTACCTTCCAAAAAATTCACCCT
Source organism: Synergistaceae bacterium (assembly GCA_031267575.1). Lineage (NCBI taxonomy): Bacteria > Thermotogati > Synergistota > Synergistia > Synergistales > Synergistaceae > Synergistaceae bacterium. The sequence continues at coordinate 16,628 of JAIRYN010000010.1, forward strand.
TTTGCAAACGAGACGCCAACGTTTCGCCCAACTTCACCGCGTCCTTTCGATCTCCAGAGAGGGAGCCCACACGGTAGAGATCCTGGTTTTCGTTCACGTAAAGCCCCATGAGATTCATCTCCGTTCCGCTCACCCGCGCGTAGGCCGCCACGGGCAGAGCACACCCTCCCCCCAGGCTCGCGACAAAGGCGCGCTCGGCCCTGGCGCAGCTCTCGGTGTTGGGGTCGTTTATGGCCTCGATAAACTCGCAATCTTCCTGGCGTCCTTGACAAGCCAGGCATCCCTGCCCCGCTGCCGGGATCATGTCTTCTGGAGCGAAGATTCTGGAGATACGCGACTCCAACCCAAGACGCCATAATCCCACCGCGGCTAAAACGAGAAAAGCGTATTCTCCTTTGTCCAGTTTTTTCAAGCGCGTCAGGATATTGCCGCGGATCGGGCGCACGCGGCCGGGCATCAGTCTCGCCAGCTGCACGCGACGACGCGCGGCAGAACAGCCGATGTCTCCGTTTTCGTTTATCTTGCGCTCCAAAGGCGACACCAGCGCGTCCCGCGGATCACCTCTCTCGAAAAAGGCGCAGATCGGGAGACGCTCGTCCTGTTCCATAGGCATATCCTTCAGGCTATGGACCGCCACATCGATTTTCTCGTCCAATAGAGCCTGTTCCAGTTCCTTCACGAAGAGTCCCTTGACACCGAAGCGGTTTGTTCCGAGGCCGTCTTCTCTTTGCACCAACTGATCGAAGGGGCGAAGGTTCAGGTCTCCTGAGGTCTTCATCGTCACCAATTTCACGCGAAGCTCAGAGTAGGCGTGGGTGAGAGCTTCCATGACCAGGCGAGCCTGTTGCACGGCCAGCACGCTATCGCGGCTGCCGACGCGAATAGTTTTCTTTACGCACCTCACGATCTTTCCATTCGAGTTCCCATTTGAGTTTCCATTCGAGTAATCCTCCATTGAGCGTGAATTTTAACTCTTTTTTAGCTCATAATGCAATCCTTTACGTTTTTACTGACTGACGCGTTTGCCCTGAGTGGTAGGTTTTTCGTCGTCTGCCCGCCACTCTATGGCGAGTAGCGTGATGTCGTCGGATTGTTCCGCGCCGTCCGTGAAAGCGTCAATTTCGGCGTTCACCGCGGACACCAGATCTTTCACGGATGATCCGGTGAGGGCTCTCAGTTTTTTCTTCAGGCGCGTTTCGCCAAATAATTCTCCTTGACGATCAGTGGCTTCGGTCACGCCGTCGGTGTAAAGAAAGAGAACGTCGCTTTTGTCCAGAGTCACAAAACCTTCTCGATACCTGACGTCCTCCATAGCCGCCAGAGCAAGCCCAGACTTGAGCTTCATATACTCGAACTCGCCACTCTGAGATAAGAGCGGTGGATTGTGCCCGGCGTTAACGTAGGCCAAATCCCCCGTATTAAGGTCGAGAAAACCCATAAACGTCGTCACGAACATCGAAGTCTCGTTGTTTTCGCAGAGCGCGTTATTAACGTTCGCGAAAACTTCGCTGAGCAATTTACCGGACTGCGCGTAACTCTTGATGAGCGTCCTAGCTACGACCATAAAGAGCGCCGCCGGCACTCCTTTGCCCGAAACGTCAGCGATCACGATGGCTAAAACGCTGTCGTTGACGAAAAAGAAGTCGTAGAAGTCGCCGCCTACCTCTTTCGCCGGGCGCATGGAAGCATAGATGTCGATCTCGCGGCGGTTGGGGAAGGGAGGAAAGACGCGTGGAAGCATATTGGCTTGGATATTCGCCGCTACTGATAGTTCCGCTCCAATACGCTCCTTTTCGGCGGTGACCATGCTCAAGTTCAGAATATAGACGTGAAGTTCGCGCGCCATGCGGGTAAACGCGTCCGCGAGGGATTCCAGCTCGTCGCCCGTCTTGATGTTCACGGAAAACGTGGCAAGATCGTCCATTTGTTCGCGCACAATGGTTTTTGCGGCTTTGCCCAGTGTGTCGATCGGTTTCAACACCGTGAGACGGATGACGAAGAAATACCCGATGATGAACAACGACAAAACACTCGCGATAATCAGAACGATCGTGGCGATAAGTTTGTTTATCCGCGCGTTGATCATATCCATGGATATGTCGACACTGGATAGCGCGACAGGGTTGCCGCGCGAGTCCCGAATGGTGACGTATGCCGACGCGAGATAACCATACTCGTCGTTATTGGTGATTAAAATATGTTCCTCCTTCTCCCGATTCAGAAACACGCCGCGCATAATTTCTTGCCCGCCGCCGTAATAATCGTCGCGGTCGCCGAGGTCACAAACGCCTGCTTCGCCTTTGTCTCCAGCGTCCCAGACATAAAACATCTGGTCTTCATAGGGAATCACGACATAAAAGTATTTGAGCCCGACGATACGCTTCACTTTCTGGAGCGTTTGCCGCACCTGTTCGTAATAATCGTCCTTGGTCAATGTGGAGGCGTATTCCGCGATTTTATTTCCATCGATGGTTTCGGCGGCTATCTTCGCTTCGTTAAACACGACGTTCGCGTAGTAAGCTTCCATGCTTCTACGGTAGTTACGGGCGATGACGACGCTCAAGACCGTGATGAGCACGAGCGCCATGACGAATAACCCTGAAAGGAATTTCAGTTGGAGTTTCCCGCGCCATTTCAGCGCCAGACCAGATTTTTTCATATCTCTCCGCTTCATATCTCTTCGCTTCATATCTCTTTGCTTTATACCTCTCCGCCGTCGGAACTGACGCAAAGTCGTAAGTGTCCGTCCACAACACCGTACAATATTTTATTCTCACGAACGAATAGAATATCCGCGTCACCAGCGCCGATTTTATACATTCCTGTCGCGAGCTCGTTGACGTTGAAGAATAAACCGTTCACAATGACTCTCGTAAGTTTGTTGTATTTGCGATAGACGCTCTTGGCCTCCGCTAGCGTCATATCGTGATGCAACATCATAATCGCGTTTTCAGGACGCTTCCAATAGGGGAACGTTTCGGTCTGTGGCGCCGCAGCGCTCCAATATCGCTCGAAACCACTCATCACTTCCCGCGTCATGTCGTGCGCCGCCGCCGCGCATTTCAAATAGACGTCTACGCTGTCCTCGTTTTCCATTATCGGGAAATGGCGCTGTATTAAAATATCCCCTTTATCGATTTGCGGAGTGATTTTGTGAAGCGTCACGCCGGTTTTCTCCATGCCGCGCTCCATCGCGCACTCCACCGGATAATAACTTCGTCCGACCGGCAGAAGCGAAGCGTGAATATTCATACCTCTAAAACGAGAATCCTCCGGTACGGGAATCTTATAATTATACTCCGCGACGAAAAACAATTCGCAGCCCATCTCGTTTATATACTCCATCATACGCGCTTCCGTTATCTGCGTATAGTGAACGGGTATCCGGTGAAGCCGCGCTAGCGCGACGACATTTCTCTCGCAAAAATAATCCTCTTCTTTACGGTAAGTGTAGAGCGCCACGATCTCGTGGTTGAACAATAAATGTTGAAAAACCTTTAAAAACACGTCGGATCCGAAATAAACTATTTTCATACGTTCACCTATATTTTCACCACAAGGGAATTGAATCCGCCGTACTGCCTGTAAAAGAAATCCTTCGCCTTCTGTTTGACGACGCTCATACCCATAGCGTCCATGTCGAAACCGCCTTTCTCACTCGCTTTGTTCGTGCTCAGAGCGAACGGGTTGAAAAACCTGGCGTTGTCGCGTATGTGCAGCGTGAACATCCCGTCTGTTTCCGCCACAATCGTTATCTTTATATAACACTCGCGAACGTTTAGACCGCGAAAACCGTTTTGCACGATAGCGAGACATAATTCCTCTATGGTCATAGTAACGTAGAACACTTGCTTTGCTTCCGCTCTCCACATTTCGCAAAACGCTTCTGCCTGTACGCTTGCCGCGACGATTTCCTCGTTTTTGCCGCGCACGGAACCATGGTAAATTCGGGAAGAGTCGAATTGTTCTTTTGTGCGACCGTGCAATTTGGCGTAAAGCATCCATGTCGGCAAAGACAAGGCCTCCGTCACGGGAAATAACCACCAGAACATATCTGCGTCCCAAAGCGCGAACGCTACGGTCATGGGCAAAAGCACAACGCAGCCGCGAAGCGTCGCGACGACAAAACTCTCGCGGTCCCTACCACAAGACTGAAAATATCCAGCCGACAGAAGGGATATTCCCGCAAAGACCGACCCCACGCAAAACAATCTCAAAGCGAAAACGCCGGTGCCTATCGCTTCTGCGTCCCAAAGCCCGAACAGCGCGCAGGTCTGTGGCGCGAAGACGGCGATAACGAGGGCCATGAGAAGGCCAGCCGTTCCCCCGTAAATAAACGATAACCGCAGAGCCGAACGCTCACCCTCTTCCCAGTGTTCGCCGTGATAAGTGCTTGCGATAGGCTGCGTGGCCCGGATCGTTCCCTCGTAAAGATACAATATCAGGTACGCGGCGTTTTGCAACATATCGAACACGGCAACAGATGTTTCGTTCCCCGCGCGGATCAGATAATTGTTGCTGAACATGATAAAGACGAGCGAGAAGAGATATTGCACCGAACCGGAAAATCCCTCGCCGAACGCGGAAAAGGCGTAACCGGGCGCAAAGGCAGTTTTTTTTACTTGAAGAACATGCTTTTTTCCAAAAAGTCCGGGCAAATAAATTAGGATGGCGACAACCTGTCCTATAGCTGTTGAAAGCGCCGCTCCCGCCGTTCCCATCCCGAGCGCCAATACGAACAGCACGTTCAAGGTGATATCCAGTATGTTCCCCACGACCGAGCCTATTCCAGCAAGTTTCCCGTTGTCGTCGTTGCGCAGATAGTAGTTCAGCAGGTTCGACAGGTAAAAAAGTGGTGTCGCCGTCACGAGTATCCTTAAATAGCTTTTTGTCGCGCCGTACAATACACCGTCGGTTGGAACTGTGCCGAGAGCCCAAAGCAATTCTTCCATAAAGGCATTTCCCAAGACAGCAGTCAGTACGCTCACGCCGAGCGCCGTCTGCGTAACGCGGTTGAAACTTGAAATCGCGTCTTCGACCCTGCCGTCGCTCAAGAGTTGGGAATAGCGGACGGACCCGCCGATGCCAAAACCGTGAACCAGCGCGCAGTTGATCATATATACGGGCAAAATCAGCGAAACGGCGGCAAGCCCAACGGACCCCATACGCTGGCCCACCACGACAGCATCGGCGATATCGGACAACGCCCAGCCTATGGAAGATACGATGGCCGGGATCCACAGTTTCCGGAAAATATTCGTGGTGAATCTGTCGGTCATGCTTTCGTGCTGCCTATTTCCTTTATTATGGTGAGAATATTCTTATTTTTATCACGGCGATAAGAGATGCTATCCATAAGAGATTTTGCCATAAAAATACCAAGTCCTCCAATCTCACGTTCCTCGGCGGAGAGCGTGATGTCAGGGTCGGCTTTTTGTAAGGGGTCATAAGGAACGCCGCTATCCTCAAACTCAATTGTCGTGTCGCCACTGCTGGCGACACGCACGACCACTTTGCCAGTGTCTGATGTGTAGGCATATTGGGCTATATTGACGAAAATTTCCTCAGCAGCTAACAATATTTTATTCCGTACTTTTCCCGGCAAACCAGATATCGCGTCGACGATAAATTCGAGCACCGTGTCGAGATTCTGCACCTCCGCCTCTATTTCCAGTTCTCTCATTGTCGTTTATCGCTCTCAATATTGAGTATATCCGCGAATCCCGTCATCTCGAACACCTCCATAATCGCGCTCGATATATGGGTGAGCTTCAGATAACTCCCCACGGCCGTCGCGCGTTTGTGCCCCGCGAGCAGTATCCGTAGCCCCGCGCTGGAGATGTAAGGTACATTAGAAAAATCCAGCGTGACATTTTTGTACTCGTCAATCGCGGCGTTAATTTCGGGTTGGACCTGCGGCGACGTGACGGTGTCGAGTCGTCCGTCAAGTGAAAAAACGCATCCACCGTCGGTGGCGATTTGTGTCGTCTTCATGAAAAACTCCTCCTCGCATTTAAAGCGTTACCTCTATGATGTGTATAGATTCTCATGACTTTTCTTTTTTGTCTATACTACTAAAGGCTAAAGGAAATTATTGTTTCTCTGTGATAATGGGGTATATGGCCTAACGGAACCCACTCTTTGGACGTGAGGGCGTAGATTGTGAAGGCCATCGTATAGTATAGATATAAATATCTATTCATATTCACTTATATTATCAGATTCCTTCTTATTGACATCACGATAGTAGCTTGTTATGCTTCTTTCGTACTATGAATAAATACTTATGTCTATATTATACAATGGCCTCCCTACGAAGCCTTCTAAGCTTTTTGTAACAACCTGTTTATTATTCGAACTGTGTTCAGTCAAGATGTTGACATTAAAAACGGAAGGTTGACATTAAAAACGGAAGTGTTAAAATACATCTTAAATTTATAATACATATTATAGATATTATATTTATATATTATATATACGATATTTATGTATTCGAGGTAATTTTTGATGTTTGTCATGATGTGGCGTTGCGCCGGGTCTCCGCTAGAAGAACCGTCCCACGAACGGTGTATTTCCTGAAGAAGCGAAGTAGCTGTTGCTGTAGGAATTTTTTTATTCACCTAAAGACCTAAAGAAAAGAGGATATTACCCATGAAAACGTTATTTTCCCAAACAACGAGAAAAGCCCTGGCCTTTGTATGGCTCACCATTTTCTTCATGACATTCGTCGCGTTCGCGTCTTACGCGGCCGAGGCCGCCAATTTAAAACCCGTGGAAATTACCAACGTGTCTTACGACCCCACGAGGGAGTTCTACGAGGACTATAACAAGGCATTTCAGGAATACTGGAAGAACAAAAGCGGACAGGACGTGACTATCGTTCAATCTCACGGCGGTTCGGGCAAACAGGCCCGGTCGGTGCTGGAGGGTAACGAGGCCGACGTGGTGACGCTGGCCCTGGAACAGGACATTGTGGAACTGGAGAAGGGCGGTTTGATCGAACCAGGATGGATACAGGAACTTCCGAGGAACAGCGCGCCCTATACCTCAACCATCGTCTTTCTGGTGAGAAAAGGGAACCCCAAAAACATTCACGATTGGGACGACATCGTGAAGCCGGGGGTTAAAATTATTACCCCGGATCCCAAAACATCGGGGGGCGCGCAGTGGAATTTCCTGGCAGCCTGGGCCTTCGCGCTCAATTTGTATCAGGGAGACGAGGCCCAAACTACGCAGTTTCTTAAAGACTTGTACGGCAACGTGACCGTGCTGGATTCCGGCGCACGGGGCTCCACCACGACCTTCGTGGAAAACGGACAGGGTGATGTGCTGCTGGCGTGGGAAAACGAGGCATTTCTGTCCCTTAAAAAATATCCGAACGACTTTGAAATCGTGACTCCCAGCATCAGCATTCTGGCTCAGCCTTCCGTGGCGGTCGTCGATGAGGTGGCGAAAAAGAGAAGCACCCAGGAAGTCGCGAAAGCGTACTTGGAGTACCTCTATTCCGACACGGCGCAGCGCCTGGAGGCCCAACACTACTACCGCCCTTCTAATCCGGATATCCTGAAGGAATTTGCCTCCGTTTTCGACTTGCAGGCGAAACTGGTCAACATCAACGACGATTTCGGAGGTTGGCAGGCGGCAAAGACAAGGTTCTTCATAGACGGAGCCATTTTTGACCAGATCTACAGAAAATAGTCTCCGCGCGAACAGGGGGATCTTCATATTGATGGGAAAATTGATTTGATGGGAAAATTGATGGGAAAATTGAGGCTGGCGCGGGGAAACAACGTCATTCCGGGATTTGGGTTGTCGATAGGCATCACCCTCGCCATGCTGAATTTCATCGTGTTGATTCCCCTGCTCTCGATTTTGCTGAATCTTTCCGGTATGTCGTTGGGCGAATTTTGGAAGACCATTACTGACAGGCAGCTTCTCGCGGCCTACAAGCTCAGTTTTTCCTGCGCTCTAGTCGCCTCTGTAATCAACGTTTTTTTTGGTATTTTATTGGCGTGGATTCTGACGAGGTATGAATTCACCGGCCGGCGTATTCTGGATGGATTTATCGAACTCCCTTTCGCGCTCCCCACGGCAGTCGCCGGCGTGTCGCTCACCACGTTGTATTCCGATAAAGGCTGGATCGGAGGGCTGTTCGACAAAATCGGCGTCAAGATATCCTACACCGCTACCGGTATCACGATAGCCATGATTTTCATAGGCATACCCTTTGTGGTCCGCTCCATCCAACCGGTCTTGGAGAAATTGGACAGACAGTACGAAGAGGCTGCTATGATTTTGGGTGCAAGTCGGTCCCGCACGTTTTTCAAGGTGGTTTTCCCGGAGATTTTCCCCGCCGCCCTCACCGGTTTCGGACTGGCTTTCGCTAGGGCCGTAGGAGAGTATGGCAGTGTGGTGTTCATTGCCGGGAATATTCCTTACCGGACGCAGATCGTGCCACTTTTGATCGTGAGCAAGCTGGAACAGTTCAACTACGCCGCCGCCACATCCGTAGCGCTGGTGATGATCGTCTTCGCCTTCGTGGTGTTGTTCTCGATCAACATCATCCAGGCTCGGGTCAGCAAGCGCGCCGGAGAATAACAGAGATGGACGCGGAGCAAAAATTTGTCAAGAAAGCGCTGATTTTCGCGGGAATGGCTTTCATCGTCGTCATGCTGGTCGTTCCGCTCGTCACGGTGCTGGTGTACTCCCTGCGAGAGGGATATGCCGTTTTTTCCGAGGCAATTACGGACAACTACGCGATCAAAGCCTTAAACCTCACTTTATTCGTCACGGTCATTACGGTCGTCGTCAACACGTTTTTCGGAGTGGCCGCTTCTTGGGCGATCACCAAATTCCGGTTCAGAGGCAAACAATTTCTGACCACACTCATCGATATCCCCTTTTCCATTTCACCGGTCATCGCGGGCCTGGTGTTCATTCTGGTCTTTGGTCGGATCGGTTGGGCCTATCCTTTGCTGGAAGCGCACGGCGTCAAAATCGTCTTTGCCGTACCGGGTATCGTACTCGCAACCCTGTTCGTCACATTTCCTTTTGTGTCAAGGGAACTCATTCCCCTCATGCAGTCCCAGAGCAGCGACGAAGAAGAAGCCGCGGCGCTAATGGGGGCGAAATGGCTCCATATTTTTCGCAAAATCACCTTTCCACACATCAAGTGGGGATTGCTCTATGGAGTGATTTTATGCACAGCCAGAGCGATGGGGGAATTCGGCGCCGTATCCGTCGTGTCCGGGCATCTGCGCGGAAAGACCAACACTCTGCCTTTACACGTGGAAATTCTGTTCAATGAATTCCATTTGACCGCCGCTTTTGCCGTTTCTTCCCTCCTGGTCGTCATAGCCGTGATTATCTTGATCCTGCGGAACATCGTCGAATACAAAGTGAAAAAAGGGGACTCGCTTTAAATGTACGTGGAACTGAAAAATATCGACAAAAGTTTCGGCGGTTTCCGCGCCGCCGCCGGTGTGTCCTTTTCCATCGAAAAAGGGAAGCTGGCAGGTATGTTGGGTCCTTCCGGCAGCGGTAAAACCACGATTCTGCGCATGATAGCCGGATTGGAACACCCCGACTCCGGTGACATCTATATCGATGGGGTTCGAGTCAACGACATCGCGGCATCCAGACGAGGGGTCGGGTTTGTTTTCCAGAACTACGCGCTGTTTCGCTACATGAACGTATTCGACAACATTGCTTTTGGACTGGAAGTCCAAAAAAAGGACAAAAAATTCATCAATGAACGCGTGAGCGGTTTGATTAAGCTGATCGGCCTGGAAGGAATGGAAAGGCGCCACCCCCATCAGCTCTCCGGCGGGCAAAAACAACGCGTGGCCTTTGCTCGTGCTTTAGCTCCGAATCCGCATCTGCTCCTCCTGGACGAACCGTTCGGCGCGATAGACGCCAAGGTCCGCAAAGAGCTGCGGATATGGCTGCGGGAAACCATAGTCAAAGTGGGCATCACGTCAATTTTCGTCACCCACGATCAGGACGAGGCAATCGAGGTGGCGGACGAGATTATCGTTACGAACAGCGGGCGTATCGAGCAAAAAGGCTCTCCCTCGGATATTTACAAGCACCCCGCTACGCCTTTTGCCGCGAAATTCATCGGTCAGTCGTCGATCCTGGAAAACTACGCCGTACTGAAGGGGTTCGAGCCCACAGAGGGATACGATAGGGCCCTCATACGGCCAGAGTTCATTCATGTCACGAAGTTCGGCAAACAACAGTACGTCAACGCCGCCGAGGAAGGAATCCTTGAAGGCGTGTTTTTCCGCGGAGGGCTTTTGGAGTTGCGGGTGAAGATCAAAGAAATGCATTTCACCACCTACCGTTCGCCGGAAGAAGAGGAATTATCACCCGGCGAGCGCGTCAGCGTAGTGATTTACCGGCTCTTTTTGTACGACGACACGCGGGTGCTCTTGGTCAAAAACAGTATGCTGGAAGACACGAACCCGGTCTTCATCTAATCGGGTCATGGTTCAGGTCATAAGGTTCAGGTTATGAGGAAGAAATTATCTTTGAAAATATTGTCCACCGACTTTCTCTGTATCGGCGGTGGCGCGGCAGGGTGTTACGCCGCGCTGACTTTCTGTGGGCAGTCCGATGGTTCGGTGATCGTTGTCGAAAAAGCGAACATTCGGCGCAGCGGATGTCTGGCTGCTGGGGTCAACGCCCTCAACGCCTACATCGTTCCCGGTAAAACGCCGGAGGATTACGTCGCTTACGCCCGCGCTGACGCGGAAGGCATCGCGCGGGAAGACCTGCTTCTGACGATGGCGGAGAGGCTGAACAAAACCGTGGCCCGCGTGGAAAAGCTGGGATTGACCATCCTGAAGGACGAACACGGCGCCTACGCCACACGCGGCAATCGAAACATCAAAATCAACGGAGAGAATATCAAACTGCTTCTGGCTGCTGCTGTGGAGCGCGAACCCCGGATCACCGTTCTAAACCGTGTAAACGCCATCGACTACATCATTCAAAATGGGCGCGCTGTGGGGGTTTTCGCGGCGTCCGCGGAAAAAGAAGTTTTGTACGCGATCTACGCCCGCGCCGTGCTCTGCGCCACCGGGGGCGCGGCTGGGCTGTACAAGCCCAACAACCCTGGCTTTTCCCGGCACAAGATGTGGTACCCGCCTTTCAACACTGGCGCTGGGTACGCGATGGGTATTCGCGCTGGGGCGGAGATGACCACCTTCGAGATGCGCTTTGTCGCTCTGCGATGCAAGGATACGCTGGCCCCGACCGGCACGCTGGCGCAAGGAGTGGGCGCAAAGCAAGTCAACGCCTTAGGCGAGGAGTACGAGCGAAGATATGGTTTCACGACCGCGTTACGAGTATACGGCGCGACGCGCGAAAACTTGGAAGGACGCGGGCCTTGTTGTTTGCGCACCGCGGGAATCACCCCGGAACAAGACGAAGATTTGTGGCGTGCCTACCTCAACATGGCGCCGATCCAAACGCTGAAATGGATCGAGAGCGATATGCCGCCGAGCGCGCGCAATGTGGAAGTCGTCGGCAGTGAACCCTACATCGTCGGCGGGCACACCGCCAGTGGATATTGGGTGGATGCCAGCCGCGAAACCATGATTCAAGGGCTTTTCGCGGCCGGTGACGTGGCTGGCGGCTGTCCGCAAAAGTATGTTACGGGCGCGTTCGCCGAGGGGGAAATCGCCGCGGAGTCCGCGCTGAAATACATGGCGGATGAAGCGCCGCAACCCGATCTTGTGAAAATCGAGGATTTTCAGTCTCGTTTGGAAAAAATCCTGAACAGACCGAGCGCCGATAGAGCCGATAGAGCCTATAAAATCGATAAAGCCGATAAAATCAATGGCTCGGAAAGTTTTTCGCCGTCCGCGGACGACCTGGAGGCGGAAATGCAGGACGCCATGGATCGATACGCCGGAGGAATCGGATCGGGTTATGCCTTTTCGGAGGCGAGTCTTCGGGTTGCGGCGCAAAAAATCAACGAGATCGAGGCGCAGACTCAATCGCTTCTCGTTCCCGATATGCGGTCGCTGTTAGAAAGGTTCGAGCTGACGGATCGGCTGACGGTGTGCCGATCGGTTCTCGCTCATTTGGCCGCGAGGAAGGAAACCCGCTGGCGCGGCTTCGCGGAGAACCTGGACTACCCCGATAAAAGCGATGAAGGGTTGAAATTCGTCAACTCCAGATTAGAAAACGGCGAGCTGAAAGTCTTCACCCGCGAAATCGGTCGCGGAGAAAAGGCGGGAGGTGTCGCGTGAGTGTCGAGATTTTGCGGGACCGATGCAGGGGCTGCGGGCTTTGTTCTCAGGTTTGCCCCGGCGGTCTGATCGAAGTATGCGACGGCCGGGCGTATATCGCCAAACCCCAGAACTGCTGGGGCTGCGCTTCATGCCTGAAAGAATGCCCAGAGGGCGCGCTGCGGCTCTACCTGGGCGAGGACATTGGAGGGTTGGGCGGTCGCCTGTGGGTTCGGCGCGACGGCGTACTGCTGCGCTGGCATATCGCAATGCCGGATGGTTCCGTGAAGGTCCTCACTGTGGACAGTCGGGACGGAAATAAATATTGAGCTGACGAAGGTGTTGTCATGACGCATTTGAACGAATTGGAAGCCGAAGCGATCTATATCATTCGGGAGGTGGCGGCGGAGTGTGAACGCCCTGTCATGCTTTATTCCATCGGAAAAGACAGCTCCGTGATGCTGCACTTGGCTTTGAAGGCGTTTTACCCCGAAAAACCTCCTTTTCCATTTCTGCACATCGATACGGGTTGGAAATTTCGTGAAATGATCGAATTTCGCGACCGCCGGGCGAAAGAACTGGGCATTACTCTGTTGGTCTACCGCAACGAGGAGGCCATCGCTCAGGGCATCAACCCCTTCGATCACGGTGCGGCTTATACGGATATTATGAAGACGCAGGCTCTCAAACAGGCACTGACACAGTACAAATTCACAGCGGCCTTCGGAGGTGCCAGGCGGGATGAGGAAATGTCCCGCGCGAAAGAGAGGGTTTTCTCTTTCCGCAACGAACAACATGCCTGGGACCCGAAAAAACAGCGCCCGGAGGTTTGGAAACTGTACAATACGCAAATCGGCAAGGGCGAAAGCATTCGCGTCTTCCCGCTCTCCAACTGGACAGAAAAAGACGTCTGGCAGTACATTAGGCGCGAGCATATCGAAATCGTTCCGCTGTACTTCGCGGCGAACCGCCCGATTGTCGAGCGGGAGGGCAATTTGATCATGGTGAACGATGAACGCATGACGCTTTTGCCTGGCGAAACGGCGCAAATCAAGAAGGTGCGTTTCCGTACTTTGGGTTGTTACCCGCTGACCGGAGGCTACGAATCCGACGCGGACTCGCTGGACGCCGTCATAGAGGAAACGCTGTCCGCGATCACATCTGAGCGCGCCAGCCGGGTTATCGACAAAGAAAGCAAGGGTAGCATGGAACGGCGCAAACGAGAAGGATATTTTTAAGAGAAGATCGAGGGGCTTGATACATGAACGGTTTATTTATGAACGGTTTATTGAAGTTCATCGCGTGCGGGAGCGTAGACGACGGAAAATCCACTTTGATTGGACGTATTTTATACGACGCCAAGCTGCTGTATGCCGATCAGGAACAGGCGCTGCTTCTGGACAGCCAACTGGGCAGCCGCGGCGGGAAAATAGACTATTCTCTGCTGCTGGATGGCCTGATGGCCGAACGGGAACAGGGCATTACCATCGACGTGGCGTACCGCTATTTCACCACCGACGCCCGAAGTTTCATCGTGGCCGACACGCCGGGGCATGAGGAATATACTCGCAATATGGCGGTTGGCGCCGCTTTTGCCGACTTGGCGGTTATTTTGGTGGACGCCGTCAAAGGCGTGTTGAGACAAACACGTCGTCACGCGCGGATTTGTGCGTTGATGGGAATTAAATTCTTTGTTTTCGCGGTCAACAAGATGGATCTGACGGAGTACGACAAATCCCTTTTCGAGGGTATTCAAGCCGATATTTTCGCGTTGCGCGATGAACTTTCCTTAAAAAACGCCGCCGTCATACCCCTTTCCGCCACCGAAGGCGACAACGTTACGCAGCGCTCGGAACGCGTTGCGTGGTACGATGGGCCGACGCTGCTGTCCTATCTCGAAAACGTGGACGTTTCGGATGACGTCTTCGAGACGGGTTTTTACCTTCCGGTACAGCGGGTTTGTCGTCCCGACCAAAGTTTTCGCGGTTTTCAGGGGCAGGTAGAATCCGGAGCGGTGCAGGTAGGAGACGTGGTCACGATTTTACCTGGCGGAGAAAACGCGGTGGTCAAAAGTATTTACGTTGTCGATCAAGTGAATCGAAACATTTCCGAGGCCGCCACCGGTCAGCCGGTCACCCTTCAACTGGACCGGGAGGTGGACGTGTCCCGCGGGTGGGTGCTGGAGCGGGGTGCGAAACTCTCCGTGGGAAGAAATTTTGTCGCCTCTCTGCTGTGGATGGACGACAACGAGCTGACGCCGGGCAAGGAAGGAATCTATTGGGCCAAAATCGGCACGCGGCTGCTGCCCTGTGCCGTAGAGAAAATTCTCCACAAAACCGATGTGAACAGCGGAGAGAGCCTTCCCGCCTCGTCGCTTTATAAAAACGAAATCGGTCTTTGCGACGTCGCCCTCTCGCATCCGGCGGTTTTCGACGTGTTCAAGGCGCACAAAACACTCGGAGAGCTGATTTTAATCGACCGAGTGACCCACTCCACAGCCGCTTGCGGCGTCATCGAGGCAATAGGAGAGAGTCACGAACTTAAAAAGTGTGAACTTAAAAAGCGCGAACTTGAAAAGTGCGAACTTGAAAAGAAGAGTGACGGCCCTATGAAATTCAATACTCTGTTGCTGCACGGCTTCCAAAAATCCTTCGCCGGAGGTCCTTCCGTTACCGATGGAGACGCTGGCGCGACCCTGCCGCCCATTTATCAGAACTCGGCTTTTGCCTACGAATCCGCGGAAATATTGGGGCGGGTGTTCGACAACAAGGCTCCAGGTTTTGTGTATACCCAGATCAACAATCCGACGATTAGCGCTTTTGAGCAACGCATGGCCTTCATCGAGGGCGGGGCGAGCGCGGTGGCCTGCGCTTCTGGTATGGCGGCGATCTCCATGACGCTTCTCAACATTCTGCAAAGCGGAGACGAAATTATCAGCAGCAACGCGCTCTTCGGCGGTACGTTGGATTTATTCGGCGATCTGGAACACTTCGGAATACACACCCGTTTCGTCGAGGACATGACCGGACAGGGAGTCGAATCCAACATCACCGAGAAAACGAAGGTGGTGTTAACGGAACTGATCAGTAATCCCAAACTCAACGTCGTCAACGTGAGGGAGCTGGCGAGTGTGACCAACCGACGGGGCATCCCATTGATCATCGACAGCACTACCGCCACCCCGGCGCTCATTCGTCCGCTGGAAGAGGGCGCGGACATCGTGGTCCATTCCTCGTCGAAATACATCAACGGCAACGGAAGCGCCATAGGCGGAGTCATTATCGATGGAGGAAAGTTCGAGTGGGATTTCGCGAAATTTCCTGTTCTGCAGAAATACGGCAAAATGGGAAAGTTGGTTTTTACCGCTCGACTGCAACAGGATATCTGGCGTAATTTCGGGTCTTGCATGTCCCCACAGCACGCTTACCTTAATTGTCTAGGGCTCGAAACTCTGGGCCTGCGAATGGAGCGCCTCTGCGCCAACGCTCTGGCTCTGGCGAAATCCCTCGAACGGAACCCGGATATCGCGAACGTAAACTATCCAGGACTCGATGGAAGTCCCGACAAAATCAACGTTGATCGTCAAATGAAAGAGGGGCGCGGCGGCGCACTTCTGACGTTGCGGGCAGGGTCGAGAAAACGAGCTTTTAGGCTGCTTGACAACCTACAATACGCGCGTATCGCGACAAACATTGGGGACGTGCGTACCCTGGTGATCCACCCGGCCTCCACAATCTACGCCCATTTCACAGAGGAACAAAAGCGCGCGGCTTCTGTATACGATGATTTGATTCGCGTGAGCGTCGGTTTGGAAAACGCCGAGGATCTGATCGACGACTTTGCACAGGCGGCGGCCCAAGCAAACCGCGACGAATGAGCTGTCGTGAGAGTGGACCTCCGCGCGATGTCTATCCCTGTATTTTTCCCCTTTTTCCGTTTTTCATGAATATCGCGGGACGCAAGGCACTCGTCATCGGTGGGGGCTCCGTGGCTCTGCGGCGTACCCGCGCTCTCCTGACTTGTGGCGCGACCGTGACGGTTATCAGCCCAGAGTTTCACGAAGATTTTTCTGTTCTTTCCCAGATCTACGGGGAAAATTTACGGTTGGTCAAAAAACGTATTGAAAAAGTTAAAGATCTCGATTTTGCCGGTGTTTTTATAGCGGTTCTGGCGACAAACAACAGAGAACTCAACCGCGACCTGGGGGAGCAAGCGCGAAAGGCGGGTATACTCGTTTCCGTATCCGACGCGCCGGAAGAATGCTCTTTTTTCTTTCCCGCCCTGGTGACCGAGGGGGAGGTGGCCGTGGCGGTCTCGGCGGGGGGTTGCCCGTCGCTGACCCGGCGCCTGAGTGATCGCCTGCGCGCAGTGTGGAGCGGTTGGGTTCAGGAAGCGAAACGGGGCGAGGTTATTTTTCTAGATTAGGACTTAGGGTTTCAATTTACTTTACTACCCGTTTTGTTTTTATGACCCGTATCGTTTTCAATACTTATGTTGTTTTCAGGTCCCATTGGAAAAGAGATCAGACACTCTGAGAATATTTACAGCCGCATTAATATCCCGGTCGTGTTCCGCCCCGCATCTCGCGTTGATAAGCCATAAAAGGAGTTTAACATGAAAGTAGACATATGGTAAGAAACCAAATACAAAACAAACGCTGCTGTTGGCGGCGTTGCGATTCTTATCCAACGGCTGAAGCCGTTGGATAAGAATCGCTTTATCGTAATTGATATTATGCAAAGAAAGGGAGTCTGCTACGTTTTTGAAACGTTTTTTTAAACCGCTTATTGTCGTGTTCGCCGTGCTACTCAGCGCAGCCGATGCCGTCGACGCTCGCTTTCGTTAATTTACTGGTGCTGTTGCATTCTCGTCGAGTAAGTCCTCACAAAGATCGAGCTGTGCCTCAACAAATTTTGCAAAGACGCTTTCCTCTCTATTCTATTCTATTCATGATCATAACTGACGCTTTCTGGGAACGCTTCTTTAAGCGCCTCTACGTTGACATAATCACGCACGTCAAACACGTTTTTTATGAAACCTGCTCCCCGGCCCCATTGATTTATAGCGTCGAGCGTGTCGAGTGTGGTTTGGGTAAAATTGACGCTGATTTCGTTCCGCTGCAGATTCATCAACACCTGCTCGGCGGGAATGTTGATCTGTTTCTGTACGATTTCGGCGGTTTTTTCCGGTTCCGCATTGATGAACCGCACTATTTCTTCAAGGGCTTTCACGTAATTCACGACAATGTCTTTATTCTCAGTGAGAAATTTTTGCGTGGACAGCAAGACTGTCACCGTTTGTGAGTCGATGGTCGCGAGATCAGCGATCCCCCGGACGGAGGGTATTTCCGCGAGCGCGACGGACGCCTGTCCACCTCCCCACATCCCTGTCGCTTGTTTGGATTTCAGAGCAGCAACGCCCTCTTGTGGGCTCCCTATGGGCAGTTGTTTGATAGAAACCGGATCGACGCCAACGGTTTGCAGCAGCCTAGCTGTCCAATATTCCTCCACGGTGCCCTTGCGCAGCGCGATGGATTTTCCCGCCAGATCCGACGGAGAGGTGACTGTATCGTCATTGACGTAAAATGCCCAGGAGAACGGCGTGCCCGCTTTTGAAACAGCGAATTTGGTGTAGATACGAAGGTCGCTTTTTTCCATAGCCCCGATGCGGTTCAAAATCGCGAAGTCCGCCGCCATGCCAAAATCGAGCTGGCCAAGCGTGAGCGCGTCGATCGTATTGATCCCGGCTGAAAACGCTTGAGAAATAACGTTCAAACCGTATTTTTTGTAAATTCCCAGTTCTTCCCCGACCGCTGGCACGAAAGAATCGGTTTCTCCTGCCATCACACCCACGCGTATTGTGGGGAGGGTTTCCGCCCCAAGAGCGGAAAACACGAAAGACAAGAAGAACAACATTGTGACCGCGGTTATTTTTTTCAAAGCCCTCATCTCAATCGAACCCCTTTGTTGTTGTTATATCGTTATATCTTGACATACTCCCATGACTAAAGTCATGGGATTCTAAGATCGACAAAGACAGCCTACTGAAACCGGTCTTACATCTTCTCCTTACGTCTTCTCCTTTAAGAGTGGATGCCCCCACTCTGAGAATATTTACAGCCGCATGAATATCCCGGTCGTGTTCCGCCCCGCATTTCGGACACGTCCATCCGCATTTCGGACACGTCCATCCACGGGCCGAACGGGCTCCGCTCCCCTGAGCTTGAACAATGACGTTATATGAAACACAGTTTTATTCAAAAATTCGCGTGCCCTTTCGGCGTTCTCTGGGCAGCAGGTTGATCGCTGGGTACTCGAAAGCCGAGAGACGTTCCAGCCCGACGCCCGTCACCAGGACCGCACTTTCGGAGTTTTCCCCGACGGGCGAACCTGGCACGCGATAATACCGTATATCGGGCGCCGCTATCGATTCTTCTTTTGGTAGATCCCGTTGAGGTATCCACTCGTAGGGCACCCGGTAGGCTCTGTACACCATGTTGTGAGTGCCTCCCATAGAATTTGAGTAGTATGGGTTGATGTACTCCCACACGGTCCTGTGATCGATGGTCACCTCGAAAATTCGCCCGTCCGAACCTTCAGTGATGAGAGTGTTCCCGTTTGGCAGGCGCTGCGCGGAACTCACATACGGACTGTAAAAACGAAATTCATCGGAGAAGCCTGCGTTGACCGCGTTATATTCCCACTCGACCTCCAAAGTGACGGGGTTGAACTCGATCACGCGCGAATAATCCCTGTGCACGCTGTTTTGTCCCGTTTTGGACGTCCCGCCCGGTAGGCCGTACCCTCCCCACCCACCGTTGTCGAACACGAGCAGGTTGCCCTCTCCGGGCAATCCTTTGGGAATCATGTGAAGATGATGCTGCCCTATGATCCAACCCAGTTGTTCAAGCGCCGCGTTCTCCCGAAAATCGGGCCCGATGCGCCAAGCCACCTTACCGGTGGCCTTGCTGGTGATCGCGAGGATATTCGCGTTGCGGGCGTCCCAGATCATATTGTCGGGATGAAAGCGCTCATCGCCTGAGTCGTACCACTTATTGGGGCCGAGCGTCGAAAGACAGTTGACATGCAGCCAATCGCCGAGTCCGCTTGTGACCACCGAAGGATTGCGGAACAGTACGTTGAGAGCCTTTTCGTCGAAACCCAGTTCATCGAAATGTTCATTCGCGTTCCACTCCCAGAGGAGATTTCCCTCCCAGTCGACTTCGATGAAGCGGTCATCCAACAATTTTTTGTCGGATATCCTGTTGTTGACGATGTCCTTATGGACCAAGATCAGCGTGTTTCCTCCATCGACGCGTGGTTTCGAGAGCGGGGAGTAATAACCCACCGACGACCCCTCACGTTCAAAATCGTGATGCTGACGCGCGATGTACTCGGCTGGCCTGTCGGGGTCCTCTATGAATTCGTTTTTCTCGAACTTCCACACGACCTTACCGTCCCAGTCCACTTGCAGCAAAGCCAGGTGATCCTGAAAGCCGTATTTTGGATTTCGCGCGCCTGGAGAACCAAAGACCTGTCCACCCGGCAGGATCTTGTTGGGAAAACCGAGCAAACCCTCCCAAAGTTGCACTTCATTGCCCCTCATGTCGATGAGCAAAGCCCCTTTAGCCGAAGGAAATATCGTGTACCCGCTCCACGCGGACGCTGAATCGTAGTACGTCGTGCCTGTCGGGTATATTCTTGGATGTCCCATGATCATCTCCTCCTATTTCTCAAATTTCTCAAAATCGACGACTTTCTCAAAATCGACGACGCAGAAATTCGACAGCTCGGCCGCGCCGGACGGAGAAAGTTCACGGAAAGGATCGGCGACAAGTTTTTCCGAGCCGCCGGCCACTCCCTCGACCTTGGTCACCTTGCCTCCTGGCCCAAGAGGAGCTCCAGGGACACGGAATTCGCTGACATTCGGAGCCTCTATCGAGTTCTCGTCTGGCGGGTCGAGCTGCGGTATCCAACCGTAAGGCACACGATAGGCCCTATAGGTCATGTTATTCACTAGAATTCCGTCGCGTCCGCGTGTTATCGTGCGAAAATAAGGTGAGACATACTCCCATACTGTTTTGTGTTCCGGAGTCACCTCGAACAGCCTGCCGTCGCGCCCTTCGGTGATGAGCGTATTGCCGTTGGGCAGACGCTGGGCCGAGCTGACAAACGACGTGTAGAATTTGTACGAGTCGAGAGGGTGAATGTGTCCCGCTTCTTTGGGAGAATACTGCCACGCTATCTCAAGCGTCGTTGGGTCGAATTCGAGGATGCGCGAATAATCACGGCGTACATTCGCCGTTCCGTACTTCGAGACGGAGTTCGGCGCTCCATACCCCGCCCAGCCTCCGTTGTCATAGACGAGAAAATTTCCCTCTCCTGGAAGTCCCTTTTGGATGAGGTGCAGATGGTGCTGGCCTATGATCTGCCCAAGAGCGCCCCCGGTTTTCTCGAAGTCAGGACCCACGCGCCACACTATTTTCCCCGTCTTTTTGTCGATGATCGCCATCACGTTCGCGTTCCGGCCATCCCACACGATATTGTCCGGGTGAAAGCGGCCGTCCCCGGCGTCGTACCACTTATTTGGGCCAAGCCTGTTGATGTTATTGATCGCGAGCCAAAACCCCTGCCCGCCGTGCGCCACGTCGGAAGACGGAAGCCGGTATAGAACATTCTTCGCCGCCTCGTCGAAACCCAATTCGTCGAAATGCTCATTCGCGTTCCACTGCCAGACGATCTCTCCATCCCATGTGACCTCGATTATGGAGCTGTCGAGCAGCACTTTGTCCGATACGTGAGGATTGAACACGTTCCGCGTGACGATCATCAGCGTATTGCCGCCATCCGCGCGCGGCGCGCCTCCAGGCGAGTAATATCCGGTCGCGGAGCCCTCCCTCTGGTAATCGTGATTCTGCCTGGCGATCCACTTTGGGGGCCTGCCGGCGTCGGCGACGTATTCGAACCTGTCGAACTTCCAGACGATGTTTCCATTCCAATCCACCTGAACGAGGTCCAGGTTGTCGAACGTGTGACAAGCCGGGGCGCGTTCACCGGTGCTGCCCATCACGTAACCTCCAGGCAAAATTTTGGGAGGATCGCCCTTGAGTCCGCGCCAAACGCGAACTTCTTTCCCGTTCATGTCCATGAGGATCACGCCCTTGGCAGACGGCAGAACAGTGTAACCGCTCCAGGCGGCGTCCTTGTCGTAAATAGTCACTCCGGTCGGATAAATTGTCGGATGGCCCATCTCATACCTCCTCAAACATATTAATCATTTCACGCCATACCTTTTCAGTGCGGTGCTCCCGAAAAGCCTGAGCAGTCTATCGGAGAAATATCCCGACAACCCCAGGGTCAGTATGCCGACGAAGATCCAGTCTGTCCGAAAGTAAAGGCGCGACGTGTAGATCAGGTAGCCTATTCCGCTCTGCGCGGCCAGCATTTCCGCCGCGACGATCGAAACGATCGCCCCGGAAAGCCCAAGCCGTATGCCGGTGAATATGGATGGCGCCGAGGCGGGGACGGTCACGGTGTAGAAAATCTGAAATGGGGAGGCTCCTTGAGACTGAGCGACCCGCGTTTTTATCTTATCGATGCTGACAACGCCCGCAATAGTGTTGATGGTAACCGGAAAGATCGTCGCGTACACGATGATGGCGATTTTCGACTCCTCCTCAACGCCAAACCACATCAGAAACAAGGTCAGAAAACCGATGGCCGGCACAAACCGGAAAAAATTCACGAACGGCTCAAAAATCTCTCTGACGAGGGCAAATTGCCCAACGGCCAACCCGATGGGGATTGCGCACACTATCCCGATACTCCAGCCCGCGAATATTCTCATGAAGCTGATCGCGACGTAATCGAGTAACACTCCGTTCTTGAGGATCTCCCACCCCCCTATCAAAGTCCGCGCCGGTCCCGGCAAAAAATTGGCGTCGTTGTACATCGAAGCCGCCTGCCATACCGCCAACAGCAACGCGAACGTCACGATTCCCTTTTTCAACAAAAAACCGATAATTTTATTTCCTCTGTTTTTTCCTTGTAACGCCATATCTCCACCAGCCCTCATATCTCGTATTCGACGTCAAAGAACCCCTGTATTTTCTGGATAAACGCGGAAACCTGGCTATTGTCGATTTTGCGCGGATAAGGAACCCCGATCTCAATCGTTTCGATGATCGTCGCGTTGGGTGCGCGGGACATGACACTGACTTTTTGTCCGAGAAAAACCGCCTCCTGGATGTCGTGCGTGACGAAAAGAATCGTTTTTTCGGTTTCTCTCCAGATACTGATGACCTCTTTCTGCATCAGCCTGCGCGTTTGAGCGTCGAGAGCGCCAAAGGGTTCATCCATAATCAAAATCTCCGAGTCGTTCGCGATGCTTCGCGCGATTTGCGCGCGTTGCTTCATACCTCCGGACAGTTCATCAGGATACTTGTTCTCGTGCAACTCGAGTCCTACCAATCGGATGCACTTTCGCGCTGTTTCACCACGCTCTTTTTTCGGTGTCCCGCTGAGCCGCAGGCCATACTCGACGTTCTTCTGCACCGTGAGCCACGGGAATAGAGCAGCGTCAGCGTTTTGGAACACCACTCCTCTATCCCTGCCGGGGCCCTCGACATCGTTTCCATACACCGTCACCTTGCCACCGCTTTTCGGGACAAAACCCGCAATAATGTTGAGCAATGTCGACTTTCCGCACCCGCTCCACCCCAAAAAGACGTGAAATTCTCCTCTCGCTATGTCGAGATTGATGTCGTCGAGTATATTGCTTCCGGCCCCGTTTCCCGCTTCCGAATCGTAGGATTTGGAAAGATGCTCGATTCGGATCGCTATTTCTTTCTCCATTTGTCCTTCCCCACTTATTCTTTCTTGTGATATACATAACGCTATAGCGTGTCGTATTGATAAAATATATTAATCATATATGAATTATATAATTACTTTTACACATTATTTCCCCTTTGTCAAGAGAGAGGACAGGAGAAATCAAGGCAACAGTATTTACTTTCCATCAAGCATTCCAATCACTAGCTTCGCATATTCGCATAGGTATTTTTACGATAAAGCGATGAGAAAGCCAACGGCTTCAGCCGTTGTTGGATGAGAGGTGAGATTGGATGAGAGATGAGATTGGATGAGAATCGCAACGCCGCCCACGGTGGCGTTTGTTTTGTATTTGGTTTTTTGCCATACGTCTACTTTTATATTAAACTCCTTTTATAGCTTATCAACGCGAAATGCGGGGCGAAACACGACCGGGATATCAATGTGGCTGTGAATATTCTCAGAGTAGGGACATCCACTCTTAAAGGAGAAGACGTAAGACCGGTTTCAGCCGGCTGTCTTTGTCGATCTTAGAATCCCACAGCTTTAGTCGTGGGAATATGTCAATCGTCGTGTTATTGCTTTCCGATATAAAATGTGGTATAAAAATAGGTATAAAATATGAGATGTGTTTGGCGGAGAAAATTGGGATTCTAAATTTTGTGTCAAGGTTTTGATCGAGTTAATTTAGGGGAGAAAATCATGATTTCAACGCTTGTTTTTCACGTAAAATCGGATATAATAATAAACAAGCAACAAGCAACAAGCAACAAGCAACAAGCAACAAGCAACAAGCAACAAGCAACAAGCAACAAGCAACAAGCATTATCTTCTTAAATTCTTCAAAGCTCTTTGTCTCTTTGATATAATAACTATTGCGGCTTCGT
>JAIRYN010000011.1 GCA_031267575.1 Synergistaceae bacterium
GTTGTAAGCGTAAAGCGCCGGTATATTATGGTAAATTCTCATCGTATATTAACCTCCTGTCTTTGAGGCATCCTACCCCGTTCGACACAAAAAAATCTTTTTTCGACCATCCTGGTCCCCCATATGCGCTTTTGTGTTGCCTTATCGCCCCATTGGTGGCGCGAATACGTCAAAATCCCTCTTTCCACAACCCTCTTTCCAACCATCACTCCTTAAAGTGAATGCCCCCACTCTGAGAATATTTACAGCCGCCTTGATATCCCGATTGATATCCTGATTGATATTCCGGTCGTGTTCCGCCCCGCATCTCGCGTTGTAATTTCATCAACACGTGCTAACATGCGCTCTGTAAAAATGCGGCTACGCCTAGAAAAATTTTGTCGTAAAGTATATATGTCAAAAAATTGTTTTAAGCAAAGCTCTCCGGCATAAGAAAAAAGCAAAAAAAAAAAAGAAAAAAGAAAAAAAGAAAAACTGCGATTCATAAAGGAGTTTTACATAAAAGTAGACATATGGTAACTTTACGTCTATTCGCTCGGCTTTTTGAGACGCACCGTCTTGAGCTTGGAGAGCTTAGAGAAAGTGGAGACGGGGAGCTGAGGAGTCACCACCGGGGCCGTGGAGGGAGTATCGGCGACTTTCGCCGCCTTTCTGTTTTCCTCCACGATAGCGTCCCACAGCTCCTTGCGCCAAATCTGTGTTTTTTTGGGGGCGTTGATGCCGAGGCGCACCACGTCCCCCCTCACATCGATGACCGTGATTTCAACATCCTCGCCGATCTGTATCGACTCGTTAAGGCGACGACTGAGAACTAGCATAATTTCTTAAGCCTCCTTCTCCGCCAGCGCCGCGACCTTCATCGCCTCCCTGACGTTTTCCGGGAAAACGGTATGGTGAACGGAATACTCCTCGTTCAGAGCGATTACCTGAACGGCTCTGCGACTCTTTAAGTTCACCAGGATGGGCGCGCGGAGGTTGGCCGTCATGTTCCACGGGGCCGACTCCGGTATCGACACGACGATCAATAACGCCAAATCTCCCGGATCCGTAGTCTCGATGAGCTCCAGATCGTCCTCTGGTATCTTTGCGTTATAGTCCGGCATGACGGCGTCCGGTGTCGTTACCGGCAGCGCCAGGCCCTCGTCCTCGATATTTTGGAGCCACTTGATAGCGTTGTCCTCCTCGCCCGTCAAGATCCAATTACGATTCTTTTCGAACGCGGGCAAACCCCGCGGGAAAAAAAGCGTGTCCTCCTCCGAATAAGAAATTTCGCCAAAACGCGAACTAATCATTGACTGAACCATTTATCCTCCTTTTACAACCTCTTACAACCTCTGCGCAATCAGCGCAAAAAGTCGAGCAACGTCGGCTGGACGATGTAGGACATAATCCCCAGGCTTGCCTGGTAAATGGCCTGAGCCATCATCAACTGAGTGGACATATCGGCGAGATCCACGGCCACCAGACTGTCGTGGGTTTCCGTCATAGAGAGATCGTTCGCCTTCATGCGCTGAACGTTACCCTCATAACGAGCTTGCAATGCCCCGTTGGTGGACAGCACTTTCAGAAGGCCGTCTATGAAATTATTGATCATGGGCAGAAGTTTGTTTGACAACCCGTCACGATTCTCCGCCCGGACAGCGGTCGAAATATCGTCCAACACCCCGAAGAAATTCTGTTTCGTCTGGTTCGCCCCGCCCCGCACGGTGACGTTCTGCGTGTAAATGCCCGGCGCGGTTCGGGAGGTGTTTTCAAGATCATATCCGCCCCGGTAGGGAGTGGATGGAGTGGCGGCACCCAGAAACATGTTGGTGATGTCGTTGCCGTTCTCCTGAGCCAGGACCGCGACCGTGTACCCGCGGGGGGACCAAAGCACGAGCCGTCCCTCGTCGTTCAGTTCGGCTTTGACGTCATAATCCTGCATCCGGGCGTTAATCTCCGCGACCAAATCCACGCCGTCCAAAAGTCCGTTGCCGTTGATGTCACGCATGGCCGTCAAGTCGATGGTATGGGTGTACCCGGCCACAGTGATACTGAAGGTCTGAGGCGGTTGAGCGCCTTGGGTCGTCTGCCACGAGCTGGGGATTCCGCTGGCATCCACAAGCGGCACCGCTCCTTGAATGCTCGTGTTCAACAATAATTTATCCTGCGCCACACTCCCTTTCACGTCGATGACGTTCACTGGAGAGCCATCTTTGGCGGCAATGGAAATGATGGGGAAATCTCCCTCTTGCCCCGCGGCGTTGCCCATCGTCTGATCGAAATAGTTGACGTAGAGCCAGTCTCCCGCCTGAGAACGTAAGCGGTCCATAATGGTCTTCACGGTGTCGCCCGCGGTGACGTCGATCTTTACGCTGTGCCCCAGGGTTTCGAAGCGGATGGTTCCGGTCACGTCCATCTTCGTGTCATCCTTCACGCCCGCCAACTCCAAGTTGCTGGTCACACCGCCATGAATGCCCATCTGAGCGGCCAAGCCTGAGGTATAGGAGGCGTTCCAATTGGGGTCTGGCACGGGCAGGTCCACGATGGTGAAGGGCTCTCCCGTAATTGCGACCAGGGACGCGGAGCCAGTCAGCTTTTGCCCGTTTTCGTCCATGGGGATGATCACCTTCAAAACCTCTTGCCCTTCCTGGGCGTTGACCTGCTTGGCGATCTGCTCCATCACCTTGACCCGGTCGACGAATGTCTTGCCGCTGCTGTCGAAAGACTGGATGTCTTTACGCGCCAGGCGGATATCGTAGGTTTTGCCGCAGGTCTTCTGCACCCGCATCATGACCGCCAAGTTGTCGTCCAAACAAGGGGCGGTGGGGAACTTAATCTTAGTCTCGTTCACTCCCATGTTGTCATCCGCGCGCACGGCTGTGGAAAGCCCCATTTCTTCGGCGTATCGTTGGTCGTTCATATCCAAGAAGGTCACGGGGGACCCGTCCAGGCTGCGAATAACCAAGCGGCTGGTGGCTTTTTCCTCGTTTTTGCTGGTGTCCAGGCCAATCTCCGTGTCGTCCATGCTGACGTCGCCGTTGATCCGGGAAACATCCACGACAACCTCCAACCATTCAGCCCCGGCGTTTTTCAATCGTTCAGCCAGCTCTTCCATGGTGTACTCTCCGGGGTTCAATTTAATATCCGTGGTATGCCTGCCGCTGGTGACCCGCCAATGAAGGGGCGTTCCCGTATAAAGATTGGAGATGGGATCGTAGGGTTTGGTCGGATCCTGGAGAGTTCCCACCTTTAGGGTTTCGGCCCCCTCGAACTCCACACTTTTCAGGGCCGTCTCCATGCCCAGGTAGTTGAACACATCAATGTGGCTATGGTCCACCGGCCGGGTCTGTTCCTTGGAGGCCACGACGCCCGTCTCGATCCCTGTGGCGGAGTCCACGGCGTAGGTGAAGTTGAACAAAGACATGGCCATCCCCTCACCCGTGAGAATGAAAGAAGGGTAGTGGAGCTTTTCCGTCGCGGCGTCCACGGTAAGGGGGTCCTGCGACAGGTCGCCCGTGCGTTGGGCCACAACCACCAGTTGCTCGTTGTCCGCCGATGGGCGAGCGTAAACGCCCTCAATGGAGTTGAGACGGTCGGCAACGCGCACCAGGTCATCGCCCTCGTTAATGTAGATTTTGATGGGGTGCGCGTCTCCCAATTGCAGCGACAAGGAACTGGAAGAGCTTTTCAGAGAGTTGCTCCCCGATCCGTCGTACCCAAAAAGCCGCATCGTGCCGCCGCTGTTCGCGCCGCTATCTTTAACTGTAATGCTGCCCTTCGTGGACTGGAGCACCAGGCGACCCGAGACGATGGAAGCGAAGGGCAAGTCGCCGGCGTCGACGGACATTTTGGTGTTGATGTCTGTCACCAGCTCGGTAACGTTCTTGTAGTCGTCGAGTTTGAAGATCTCGCCGTTGATGTCGATTTCTTTACCCAACCCGTCGCCCTTCCAGCCCAGGGTATTGACCGCGCCCATCAGTCCCTCATATTTTGGGGGGACGCTGGCCTTGATGCCTCCCATGACCACGTCCACACCTGTGCCGTCAAGCTTGACCGTGTCGCCGCTGGGAGAGACGAACGCTATTTTGCCGCCCTGTTCGATTGCTTTGACGCTCCCGCCCAACAGAGGATCCAACCAAGCGGCGAAATGTTCCGTTTGCTCTTTCAAGGTGAGCGCGGGAATAGGAGGCGGCGGCGAATATCCGCTCAAATCCACGGTTGTAAGCAATGAGTCATTGAGGTAAACGCTCAAATCTTTCCCCGCCAGCTCTGTGAAGTTAACCGAAGCGTTGCCAGCCAACTGATTTTGATTCCAGTATCCCGGTTTTAGCAAATCGGTCTTGTTCATCTCCAACCCGTCCACAGACTGTGCCATAGGCATATAATCCGTGTCGGACCATCCGGTCACGGAAATAGACTCGCCCGTGTTGCTCTTGAAGACCAGGCGGTGTTGATTGGCGCCGTAGTCCTTCTCGACGGACGCTGTGACCAACATGTCCGCGCCCTGTTCTTTCAAGGCCCGGTTCACCAGTGTGGCTAGATCATCCAGGGAAAGGCCACTGAGTTCATCCGGGTCCCGGAATTGGTTGTAATCCGTGGGCTTTGCGCTTCCGGTGGCGTATTCGTCGATCCATTGTTCGGGGATGAAGACTGAGAGCGTGCGGTTTCCAACGGTAATCTGTACCTTTTCCTCGCGCCCCGTCCACTGCCAGTCCAAGGGGACGTAGTGACTGCACACGAAATAAGATTTATAGGCGTTGGGCATGATGTCCTGGCCCGTGAAGGAAACATCGCTCAAAAGCCCCTCCTCGACCTCGTAACGAATGCGCTCGTTCGAGCCCACGTATCGGATCGAGCCGTTGGCGTCCTCCACAAAGGGTTGGGTGGCGGTGTCTGTTCCTCCAAAGATATACTTACCCGCGATTTTTGTGTTCAGCGTGTCCAGAAGCTGGCCCTTCAAAATGTCGATTTCCTCGGCGATGGAGGCGACAGCACTAGCGTCGAGGGAGCCGTTCCCCGCTTCAATCACCTTGTAGTTAATCTCGTGCAGGATGTCCATGGCACTGTCCAGGGCCGTTTCCGCGTATACCAGCATCGTCCCCGCGTCGTTCTGGTTTTTGATGTACTGGGTGTTGGCGGTGATGGACGACTCCAGGGAAAGCGCGCGAGCGATCTCCGAAGGGTTGTCCGACATCTTGGAGTATTTCTTCTGGGTGGCCATCTGGCGTTCCAGGTCCAGCAGTTTTTGCATATTATTGTGCAACGTTCCCGTTAGGGAGCCGTACATCATCGCCGTCGTCACGCGATTGGCCATAATCATCCCGCCTTCTTTCTGTTCACGCTCTGTTCACGCTCACTGCATGCTCACTTTACGCTGACTGCATGTTTATTGTATGCTTTTATTGTACGCTAACGGCCCACCAGGCCGAAGTTGTTGATAATCCGATCCAACATTTCATCAATAGTCGTAACATAACGGGACATAGCGTTGAACGCTTGGTTGAACTTCAGGATGTCTATCATCTCCTCATCGATGTTGACACCCATCACGGACTGGCGCTGTTTATCGATCTGCTCCGTCAGGTTTTTTTGGGACTTGTACATCAAGGACGCCCGTCCAGCCTCACTACCGATCTTGGACAGGTAAGCCTCGTAAAAGTCGCCCAAGGAGGCGCTGTTGTTGTTCAAGAGCTTGGAGGTATGCAGGGACGCCATGCGGGCGGCGTTGGTTCCGCTGCCGTTGCCGGCGCTCTGGCCATAAATCGCCTTGCCGTTTTCGTCCAGTTTTCCCATGGCGGCCCCGATCACACTGACATCGTTTTTCACCATCTCGGAGATGTCCAGCAAAGAAGCCGAGCCCGATTTGAAGCCCAGCGCGTTGAAAAAGGCCGCCCCGGTAGTGTCGAGGCTACCGCCGATTCCGTAGCCGGAATATTGGTAGGCGTTGAAGTTTTTTATCAGGGCCCAGGCGATTTCGTCCAGCTCTCCTTTGAGCTGAGGCAGCACTCCGTCCCGGATTTCCTGCAGGGCTTTGATTGAACCGTCCTCGATGTGGTGACGGACGGTAATCGATGTCTGCCCCACGCCCTTCAAGTCGAGCCAAATGCCCTCGCTGACCGTCTCCAGCGTCTTAGCGGAGTAGTCGGTGCGGTTCGTCCCGGCGGGCACACGGCGGGCTTTATCGAATTTATTGTCGGCGGAAAGGTAACGCACACCGTCGAACGTGAAAGATGCGTCCACGGCGATCTTTGAGTATGCGGTTACCTCCCGGTAGGTTTTCGTCGCATCAGGCGGGTTCCCTGTGGCCGGATCCAGCTTCAACAAACCCAGGCGGCGAAGCGTCTGCATGTTGCCGTCCTCGTCGCCCATGAGCGTGATGCGCTGCGCCTCCCCCGCTACGTCGGACGCGATGGTGAGATACCATGACTGATCGGTGTCTTGCTCCAGCGTGGCGTGCACCCACTGCTCTGGGGTCGTCAGCCCGTAGGCTTCTTGATATTTTTCGTTGATCTTATTGCGGATGGTTTCCAAAGAGTCCGTCTCCTGCACGTCGATGGTGATGACGGGATTGGGGTTGGCCATCCCCATCCGGACGGCCAGGTCGCCTTCGACGTCCGAGATCGAGATCAAATGGTTGTCGTTGGAGGCGACGGAGAACCACGTGGGCGGTGTCGCCGAGTTCTGCCCGACGGTGAATCCGGTGCTGTTCGAGGACAGGATGGCCGTTTGCCGAAGGAAATTCGTCATATCGGCGACCATCAAATGAGCGCCTGCGGTCAGGGTGGTTCTTTCTCCCGTGTCGCTCTCTATCACCCAGTGATCTGTATCCCAGCTCACGGTGACGTCGATTTGAGAGTCGTGGGCACCGAGACGGAACGTGTAGCTTTCGCCGTTCTCTCCCAAGCCGAGGATATCCCCCGCGCTCAAATCGGGGTTACTCGCGTTGTCGAAAGTCTTTGACGAGACCAGAGTCCCCTGGCTGCCCACCTGAATGCGGAAGGATGTAGAGAGTCCTAAGCCTTCGGTGGTGGTCGTGGGACGCGTGCGCATATGAACGAAGCCGGTCGTTATGCCTAAAAGATTCGCGGCGTCCTCCACGATGACGGAATTTACCTCCGAGGTGAGCGTGAGAGAGCCGTTCGAGTTGGAAGTGACTGAGATGTGGTTTTCTCCCGACGGAAAAAGATCATCAAAAACGTTTTCTATGTAATTGGTAAGTTCTTGCGTCGTAAGATCGCCAGAAGCCGAGGTTTGTGTTACCGAGGAAAGAGAAGTTGTAGTGCCGCCATCGTCGCTCACATTCGCGGATAGGTCCCATTTGGCGCCGTTCCATGTCAATGTGAACTCCGCGCTGTACTTGCCCGAAGCGACGGTAAAAGTGTGAGTGTCACCCGCGCTTCCCGCTGGTCGCGCAATCCCGCCGGCAAAGTTTTGGGACGTCAGCACTGTTTTCAGCGATCCGTCGGGGTTTAGGCACAGGGCGTCTTCGCCGCCCACGGTCCATTCTTTGCCGTTGGCGAGGCGATCCACCTTGAGCATATGGATGCCCTCCGGCCCCGTGGCCAGTGCCAGGGTGACACTGCAATCTTCAACAATGTCGAACTCGTTGTCCCGAACCTGCACGTCGTAATAAGTCTTTCCTTCCCATTGAAAGGCATGAGCCGCCAGCTCCCGCACCTTGTCTCCTTGGACCAGGGTTCGACCATTAAGGGTTATGAAAAACTCCCCCGTGACGCCGCCGCTTTGGTACGGTTCCTGAATATCCACACCCAGCATTTCGGTCAATTTATCCAGCAACAGATCGCGTTTATCCAGCAGATCGTTGGGGTTTTGCCCCGACGCCTGAAGTTGATAAATTTGTTTGTTCAGAGTCGCGACCTCGTGAAGGGCGGAATTAGCTTGATCCACCAAGGATTTGACCTCCGAGTTGACCGCGGAGGCGTATGCGTCGTAGCCCTTGACCACGGTATCCAACATCGTTCCCAAGGATTGGGCAGACTGAACCATGGACTCTCGGAGCGCCGTGCTCTCAGGATTTTTCTGAAGCTCTTCTAAAGACTTCCAGAAAGTGTCGAACCCTGCCCGGAGCCCGGAGCCTTGGGGCTCGGCGATATAGAGCTGCACCATGTCGTACATGCTGTTGACCTTGTCCCAATAACCCAGAGAAGAAAGCTCGGAACGGTATTGGAGGTCTAGGAACTCGTCCCGGATGCGGACAATTTCGTCTATTTTGACGCCTGTGCCAATTTGTCCCGTGATGGCCGGACTCGACAGGCTCGGTGCGGCAAAGGGGTCTGTCGTAACCAGGTTAACCCGCTGGCGCGAATACCCCGCTGTATCGACATTGGAAACGTTGTGTCCCGCCGTGTCGATTCCCTGCCGAAAAGCGTTGAGGGCTCGTTTGCCCATCTCCAATCCCGAAAAGCTGTTCAACATTTGGTTTTACCCCCTAAAATCCAATCCTCCAGAACGTATAAAACCAGCGTCGAGACGCCGCCACTCGGAAAGAAGCATCGCGCTGAACCGCTCGTTTTGCTCGACCAGGCTGCTCAAAATTGCTATTTCCGATTGCAAGGCAAAGATAGAATGCCGCAGCCGTTCCCCCGCGCCGATGAACAAGGAACGTGATTCATCGGGCACGACTTCGGCCAAGGCCGAGAGGCGCGGCGCGCAACCCAAATCTTTAGCCACAGAACCTGCAAGACGCGCCCGTTGGTTTTCCTGGGCTTGCACGCGGAAGGAGCCGGCCTGAATATTCTTCATAAACTCCTGCATCGTGGCGTAATCGCCGCTTTTGACGAGTTCTCGTTGCCTCACGACGTTCTCGATCAGCTCGTCGATCAGATCGGCTTCCTCTAATAGAGTGTGGATCAGCGCCTCTACGGACAAACGTCACTCCTCGCCGTTCAGTATCCCGGCCAAAAGGAGGTTGTGGGCGATCTTATCGAGAGGAGGACGATATTCTCCTGCTTCCAGCTTCCCCTTGAAATCGTCGATTAGGTCTTGTCGAACCTCATGAATATTTTTCAGCTCCGAGCCCACACGGGCAAGTTCCACAGCGAACAGGCTGAAACTCGCCTCGTCCGAGTCGTTTCTGACGCTGCCTTTATAGCCTTTTCTGGCCTTTGTTTTCCCGACTGCGTCAATGCCGTACTGTCCCATAATTTTTTCTATCAAGAGGACCCGCTCCTTTACATGAAACTAGGCTGCCTTCGTGTTTCAGCATTTTCATTATCTTTCTCTAGACTTATATCGGCAGGCTTGGCAAACCCCTTTAGCGTGCCCCGCGATACTCTTGCGTCGCTGTTTTGAGCTTAGCTATTCTAATACTTTATGAGCGGGACGGAAATAGAGCAGACTCCGCCAGAGAGTTTTTCATTTCAGAAGAGTTTTTCATTCCAGCCAGAAGAGTTTTCCATTCCAGAGTGGTTACCTCACGGTACATTCACGAAATGGGCTAAATCTCGTTTGGGATTATCGACCATAACGTGTTGCGATAGACGGGTCACAGTTCACGAAAATTGATTAGGGAAGTGAGTTGCAAATCGCTGACCTGCTTACGTGGTCCGCTTTTTTCACCGAAGCGGTCGCTGTTCACGAATTGTTCCAACGTATCGGGGCTGAGCTGGGCGAACCCCACCTTCCAGGCCATGATAGCGGCCTGGGTTCGATCACGGATGTCCAGTTTTTTCAGCATGTGACTGACGTGGTTCTTTACCGTTTTCTCGGACAAGACCATGCGGGCGGCGACCTCGGTGTTGCTGAGTCCCTGAGCCAGCCAGTAGAGAATTTCCTTTTCGCGCGGCGTCAATTCGCCCAGGAGGTCGTTTTCGTTTTTACGCCGCGCGAAGCTCGTCATCAGTTTGCCCGCGACACGAGGATCCACGTAAGACTGTCCACGGCTGACAGAATGTATAGCCGCCACCAGTTCATTTTTACCCGAGGACTTGAGGACGAACCCCAAAACGCCCTCTGCAGAGAGTGTCGCCAAACAATCTTCATCGTCGTAGGCGCTAACCGCTATCAAAGCCGTTCGGAACTTGATGTTGTTGAGCTCCCTCACCAATTGCACGCCATCCATCCGAGGCATATTGATGTCAAAAAGCACGATGTCCGGGAGATGTTCCCGAATCATCAGTAACGCTTCTTCTCCGTCGGCCGCCTCGGCTACCACTTTAAAATCGGACTCCAGCTCTAAAATTTTCCGCAGGCCGTCCCTAAAAAGTTTATGGTCATCAGCCAGCACGATTTTCAACATTTTTAGCCATCACCAGCTTTCAACGAGTCTATATTTCTATAGCGATTTGCGTAATCATACACTAAAAAAAGACGCTAAAAGCCTGTATTCGCCAGACAAACGCTTGATTATAAAAGAGCCAACTGCTCTAGGACTTTGGGCCTAATTATAATGTCCCTTCCGTGGAAATACAATAATCTAAACTCATAAAATCAGTATTTTCCCTTGCCGTCGATCATCTCTTTTTCTGTAGTAGAGTATACTTAGCTTCGAGAATCCTTTGTTTTTAGCAATTTTAACTTTGGGCTTTAGGTTTTTTATTTTGATGTGCTATTTGATGTGCTAAAGGAGGTTCCATTGTGAAAACGGCTGTGTTGATCGCGATAGGTGACGAGCTTTTGAGTGGCATACGGCGCGAGGGAAACTGCGCGTGGCTGGCGTGGCTTTTGCACGACGCGGGGTGGCGGGTTCTCGGCATGGAGGTCGTGCCGGACGAATCGCTCCAGATCGTCCGTGAGCTGGAACGCTGGGTTGGAAGAACCGACCTTTTGGTGTTGTCTGGAGGGCTTGGCCCAACCCACGACGACAGGACTCGCTACGCCCTAGCCGAGTACCTGGGGTGTGGATTGTCCGTGAACGACGAACTCTACGACCGGATAGCCGCGCGATACCGCGGTACGTCTCTGGAGGAACTCATCGAGCGTTGCCGTCAGATTCAAGGACTGATTCCCACGGAGTCTAAAGGTGTCTATAACCCTGGAGGCTCGGCTCTTGGAATTTATTTTGAAAGGTCGGGGACCCGTCTCTGGAGTTTCCCTGGAGTGCCTTTCGAGTTCAAAGCGATGGTGAAACAGGAGTTGACGTTTCTTTTGTCCCCGGACGTTTTAGGCAACGCCTCCCACGCTTGGAAGTCCGTGGGGGTCGTGGGGATTCCCGAAAGCCGCGCCGCCGAACTCGTGCCGGAGGTCGTATCGGACCAGCGGTTGCATATTTCAATCTTGCCCTCTTTTGACTTGGTCGAGTTCGTGATTCGCGGGGAGGCCTCGCTTGTGGACTCCTCCGCGCGGCTGTTGCGCCAGCGTTTTGCGGGCAACGTCTTGCCGGAGGGGTGTGCGTCGCTGCCGGAGGCCATCTTGAGCACGGGGCGAGAAAAGGGGTTATCGCTGTCCTGCGCGGAGTCCTGCACCGGCGGGATGATCGGGGCGGCCTTGACGGATATCCCCGGAAGCTCCGACGTTTTCGCGGGCAGCGCCGTGGTCTACAGCAACGAGGCGAAACAAAACCTGTTGGGCGTCGACCCATCTATCCTGAGAGCGCGCGGGGCGGTCAGTGGCGAGTGCGCGGAAGCTATGGCCAGAGGCGCCTTGGAGCGCTACGGGACATCCGTGTCCGTGGCTGTGACGGGAATCGCCGGCCCTGAAGGCGGAAGCCCAGAAAAGCCTGTGGGCACAGTCTGGTTTGGTTTGGCCTTTTGGACCGAGAAAAAATCTGGAGAAAAGTCTGAAGAAAAATCTGAAGAAAAGCCTGAAGAAAAGTCTGGGGAAAATGACGAGAGAGGGCGAGTGGAAAGCTATTCTTTCGTTTGCCAGTTGGAGGGAGAGCGAGACCTAGTGCGGGAACGTGCCGTCCGTGTCGCCCTGATCTCCGTCTGGCGAAAAATGGCCAATTGACATACTCCCACGACTAAAGTTGTGGGATTCTAAGATCGACAAAAACAGCCGACTGAAACCGGTCTTACGTCTTCTCCTTAACTTTAGTCGTGGGAGTATGTCAAGTATTCTCAATCTTCTCTCTCCTGGGCGTTCCAGAGGGCGGCGTAAAGACCGTTTCGAGCCATGAGTTCTTCGTGCCCGCCCTGTTCTGCTATGCCCGCGTCGGTCAGGACTACGATCCGGTCGGCGTGGCGGATGGTGGAGAGACGGTGAGCGACCACCAAGGTCGTGCGGCCTTGACTGAGCCGGGTCAGAGCTTTTTGAATCTGGGCCTCTGTGGCGTTATCCAAGGCGCTGGTGGCCTCGTCGAGGATTAAAATGGGCGGGTTTTTCAAAAACACGCGGGCAATGGCGATGCGCTGCTTCTGCCCACCCGACAGCATCACTCCCCGCTCGCCCACGTAAGTGTCGTAGCCGTCGGGTAGGGTGCTGATGAACTCATCGAGGGACGCGTTGGCGGCGGCGGCCTCCACCTCTTCGTTCGATGCGTCCACGTTACCGTAGGCAATGTTGTCCCGGACCGAACCGCTGAATAAAAAAGTTTCCTGTTGCACGATTCCAATTTTCCGACGCAGCGACAGGCGCGTATAAGAGCGAATATCCACGCTGTCCAGAGTGATGCGACCCTCATCCAACTCGTAAAAACGTGGCAGTAAGTGACAAAGCGTGGATTTTCCTCCACCCGATGGCCCCACGAGGGCTACCGTTTCCCCGCTGTGGACCTCCAGGCACAGGTCGGACAGGACGTTCTTGCTGGTCTCGTCGCCGTAGCGGAAGGTGATGTGCTCGAAAAACACATCTCCTTTCAGGCTGGTTAGATCCCGCGCTCCGGGGTCGTCTTTCTCTGGCTCCTCCGCCATCAGCTCCTGCAGACGCGTGAATCCCGTCATGCCGTTTTGGAGCTGCTCCACAAAGTTGATCAGGCGTTTGATGGGTTCGGTGAAAAGCCCCACGAACAGCAGGTACGCAGCGAACTCGCCGGCGCCGATCTTGCCGTAGTAGGCGAAAATCCCCCCCGACGCCAGAGCCGCCAGAAGCAACAGGTCCATGATGAACCCCGTCCCTGATGAAAATTGCGCCATAGCGCGGTACTGCAAGCCGCGAGCGTGAGCGTAGGCTTTGTTGCCGATTTGAAATTTATCTAACTCGTGCTCGGAGGTTTCGAAGGCCTTGGAGACGCGAACCCCCTCGATGCTATTAGCCAATCCGGCGTTAACCTCCCCGATCTCCACACGGGCCTTCATGGAGGTTCGCGATAATTTGCCGCGCATAAGAATGGAGAACCAAATCAGAAAAGGGATAAGGGCGAAAATGATCAAGGTCAGGTTGACATTCATTGTGCATAGGATGACGAAGGAGCCTGAGAGCATGGCGATAGAGAGGAATAGGTCCTCGGGGCCGTGATGAGACAGTTCAGCAATCTCGAAGGTATCGTTGATGACACGGGACATGAGGGTCCCCGTCTTGGTCTTATCGAAGAAGGCGAAAGGCAGTCGTTGCAGATGATCGAAGGCGTCGCGCCGCATGTCCATAGTGATGAGAACGCCCATCACATGACCGTAGAACTGGATGAAATAGTTGAACCCGGCCTTGAGCACGTAGACGCCGAACAGCGCGGCCATCCAATTCGCCAAGACGGATAGGCGCCTTTCGGGGATGTATATGTTGATGATGTTCCGTGTGACGATGGGATAGAACATGCTGCACATCGACGACAGAAACGCGCAGAGCATATCAGCGGCAAAGAGTTTGATGTGGGGAACGTAATAAGCGGCAAATTTTTTGAACAAGCGAATTCTTCCTTTCCAATCCTTTCCAAATTTCGATCTTCATTTATACTACACCTAATTACGCCGGTCTTCCCTACCCGATGTTATGTTTCGAGGAAATGACGAATTTCTAGATTGTGAGACAGGATGCGCTATAATCGTTGCCACGAGGAGGGTTATTGATGTCCGAGATAGATAGGGTTGGTGTTCAGCCCGGTAGGATTGGAACGCAGAAGGGTTTAAACAAAAAGAAAAATTTCGATTATGATGGGTTTTGGAAGGACCTTATCGAAAAATTTTTTTACTACTTGCTCAAAAGAGCTCTGCCGGAACTTTACG
>JAIRYN010000012.1 GCA_031267575.1 Synergistaceae bacterium
GAAGCCCTGACTCAGATGGAGAACTGCGTAGACGGCCAATACCTGCTAGACTTCGGAGAACCCCTAATCTACATCAAACCGACATCCGAGTGGACCCCCGAAGAACGATCAGCAGTAAAAAGCATCCAATTCTCCAAAAAAGAAGGCATAAAAGTCGAGATGAGCGACAAACTCGGCGCTCTCCGCCTACTCTCAGACATCGCGGGACTTTCCAAACAATCAGTGGAAATATCTGGAGCTGGCGGCCAACCCATAGCCTTGAATTTGATCTTCCAGGATGATGAAGAGGGAAAAGAAGGAAAGGAGGGAGAAGAAATCAATAAAGATGAAGACCCTGGACATCCTAATGCCGTACCATCCTCGGAACGCGTGGAAGACCAAGATCCATAGAGAACTAAGGGAACATCGTTTCGCTGTCCTCGTCGCCCACCGCCGCTTCGGGAAAACGGTTGGGGCCTTGAATCATATGCTGATGCGCGCAATAGAAAATAAGCTGCAAATGCCCCGATACGCCTACATCGCGCCCTATCGTGCACAAGCGAAAAGCATCGCATGGAACTACATGAAGCAGTACACTGCGCCTCTGGCCGAGTATCGGAAAATCAACGAGTCGGAATTGAAGATCGAACTACTCTCGAACTATCCGCACCTACCTGGAGCCGTACTGTGCATTCACGGAGCGGACAACCCCGATAGCATACGGGGAATGTATTGGGACGGCGTAATCCTAGACGAATACGCCCAGATGAAACGCGAACTTTGGGAAGAGGTTATACTCCCTGCTCTCTCTGATCGGAGAGGATGGGCGCTCTTCATTGGTACGCCGAAAGGCCAAAACGCTTTCTACGAGATCTATGAGCTGGCCCGAAGAACCAAAGGTTGGTATGTCGGGATGTACCGGGCGGACGAAACGGGGATATTCACCGCCGAAGATCTTGAGACGCTACAGGAAACCATGGGAGACGCGGCCTATCGACAGGAAATGCTGTGTGACTTCACCGCCAGCGCCAACGATATCCTGATCACCATCGACCTCATCGCCAAATCCCTAGCCAAGCATTATTTGCCCGGGGATATCGAAGGAGCGGAGGTTGTATTGGGTGTGGACGTGGCGCGTTTTGGAGACGACGACACCGTGGCCATGCTCAGAAAGGGATTGGTCGCCTTCAAGCCCTGGAGATGGCACGGCCTGAACAACGTTGAAGCTGCCGACCAAATAGGGCAAATCATTCTGGAATATACCCCTCACGCCGTGTTTGTGGACGCGGGGCGAGGAGAAGGAGTCATCGATATCCTTCGAAAACGAGGCTTCACCGTCATGGAGATCCCGTTCGGTAGCCGCGCCATCGATCACGCGAGATACGCAAACAGAGTCACTGAGATGTACGACAAGATCAAGAAGTGGCTCATGGAAAATGGCAGTATACCCGACGATCCCGCACTGAAAGGAGAACTCACCGCGCGGACGTACAACTTCGACACCCGCGGGCGCATGATATTGGAACCGAAAGACAAGTACAAAGAACGTATGGGAGACAGCCCCGACGCGGCCGACGCTCTAGCCCTTACCTTCGCCGCGCCGATCCTGGGCCCGGCGGCTAGAAATGGAATGAACGGGGCAATGGGAGGAGTCGAGATTATCAGGAATAGAAGCGCATCCAGAAACAGAGGCAGGTGATGAAATATGTGCACAAGCGTAAGTGTACCCAAGGTAGAAACCCCCGCATTGCCTCCGACCATGCAATCCGTAGAACCGGAAGCAAATAAGGCGGCCTCCCGTGCCGCAGAGATACGAAGACGGCGACAAGCCCTAGCCCGATCGGACGCGCACAAAGGAGGAGCGATGCAGGCAGCGCCTAAACCAGAAATGAACAACATGCTAGGCGGAGGAACGACGGTGTAGCGATACCCACCATGTGTTTGTCTCTACACCAGGGAGGCTGGGAGAGTGGACGAAAGAATTTTAAAGAAGGCAGTAGAAAAGCGCTTCCTCAACATGATGTGCGAACGCAACAAACAAGAACCGCGATGGCGAGAGCAGGCATTGCAATTCGCTCCCAACCGCGGGCGCTTCAGCATCACGGACGAGGAAAAGCGCGACGAAATTAGAAAAAACAGCATTCCGCGAAGCATTGCGGACGAGTTCGCCGCCGGATTGGGAAGCGGGGTAATGAGCGCGTCCATCGCGTGGTTCACACTGACGGTGTTTGAGCCTCAACTGGGCGAAAGCGAGGCCGTGAAAGCCTACCTCTCGGACGCTACGGAGGAAATGCTGGCGGTCATGATCCGCAGCAATTTGTACGACGAAGCCTTTTCGACGTTCAAGGAAGTTGGGATTTTTGGCACAGGGTGTCTCCTCGTCGAGGAAGACGACGAAGAAGTGTTCAGATGTCGGGCCTATACCGTCGGCCAATACGCCATCGAGCATGATCGAATGAAAAAGGTGAATCGGTTCTGTCATACCCTGAAGTACACGCTCGAAGAACTGGCCATCGAGTTCGGCGAGGAAAAACTACCCATGGAGATGCGCCGAAAGCTCCATATGGCAGAGACATTCGAGCATATATCGAACGAAAGTTATGAGGTTCATCACCTGATCGAGGAAAATACTGAATACGTGCCCGACGCGGAGGGACAAAGGGAAATGAGATACCGCTCCCTCTACTGGTTACCAGGGACCCGCGAACCGGAGTTTCTGAGAATCACGGGATACCATGAGTTTCCCGTGATGGTCCCCAGATGGAGACTTGTGGGTGAAGATCTGTATGGCTCGGAAAACCCTGGAGCTTTGGCACTGGACGACGCGAAAACCATTCAGGATATTGAGACGGACGAACGAACGGCGATTGAGCTTAAAGTATCACCCGCGCTTTTATTACCCAATACGCTGGCAAATGGTAGTATCGACATGCGAGCCGGCGGAGTGACGTTTTACACTCCCGGTCCAGACGGTGCCCCGGTGATCACCCCTTTGTTCCAGGTAAACTTCGATCACAAGGCCGCCGCAGAGAAGATCGAGGCATTGAGAATCTGTCTGGAAAAAGCGTTCTATATTGATTTATTTCGAATGTGGAGTGCTGACCTGAGACAAGGCCGCACGGCCACAGAGATTCAGGCCAGAGAAGAGGAAAAGGTCTATGCTCTGGAGCCCATTCTTACACGATTGATGTACGATTTCTTAGATCCTCTGGTTCTGCGCATTTACGCGATAATGGAACGGCGCAAACTGCTACCGGAACCTCCAGAGGAGTTGGACGATCAGCCATATAGGATCGAATATACCTCGGTACTGGCAAAAACCCAAAAACGAACGTCTCAGCTTGGATTGGACACACTCCTCGGAGTTGGCCAGCGAATAGCAGAACTTCAGATGACGGTAGGAGAAAGACCGAGCATACTCGATAACTTCGACTTCGATACGATTCTCGGCCTCGTCTCTGACATGCACGGAGTCCCGGCGGGCGCGATCCTTGGCAAAGACAAAGTGAACGCCCTTCGGGTGAAGAAACAAGAGGCAGAGCAGCAACAACAGGCAGCTCAGACTGAAGCGGCCGCAGTCCAGGAAGCTCCGCAGTTGGCGAAAACCGCTAAAGATCTTGGACAAACCCCAATGAATGGCGGGCAAACCAACGCGTTGGATGTGCTGCAGGGCATGGCAGCAGGGGCATTACCCAACTAAGGAGGCATGATTGCATGAGCACTGAAGATATGAGCACAACCCAACCGGCAGGCGCAATTCAGCCTGAAGGCGGTCAGACAACGCAGACAACATCCGGAGAACATGGGCAGACAACCCCGAAATCCGCCGGTTCACTTTTGCTGGAGGGCATCGACGGCGGAGACGACGGAGAGAGAGCCACACCACCGAAAGGCGAACCCAAAGAGGGGGAACAGGAAAAACAAGACGAAAAGAAGACGGAACCGGAGACGGAAGCTAAACCCCTGACACGAGAAGATATCACGCTACCGGAGGGGACGACTTACGACGAGGATTCGGGGAAAAGTTTCTTAGATATCGTCAACGATACTTCAATTTCCCGCAAGGATTTGACCCAGAAATTGGTCAATCTCTATGTGGACCAGCAAAAGAAAATGCTTGAATCCTTTGGAGCGGCAAATGATGCTCAAATGCAAGCAGACCTGGCAAAGTGGAACGAGGAAATTAAGGGTTGGCAAACAGCCGCGAAAGCAGACTCTGAATACGGCGGGCAGAAATGGGAAGCCTCGAAAGCCGTCATTGCTCGTGGCTGCGATTACTTAGCTACACCAGAGGCCGCCCAGCTCCTCGCCGAATACCGGCTAAACGCCCATCCTGAGATTCTAAGAATGTTCTACAAAGCGGGGAAATTGGTAGGAGAGGATTCGACACGCGGAGCGACAGGCACAGCAGCACCCTCACCCGGCGACGGTCTTTTAGCCATGTACCGAAAATCTTTGAAACTTTAATAAAGATGAGACGGAAGGACTGATTATCAATGGCTTTATTAGAACTTATGACGTTGCTAGACCTTCGTGGCAGCGTCGCACAAGTTGATGGAGGAATCATCGACGTTGCGGAAATGTTGGTACAGGAAAACGAGGCGCTGACAGATGTTCCCTGGGCGCACGGAAACTTGCTCACAGGGGATATTCATTATAAGAGAACGGCCATGCCTATGGCGCATAAAGTCAGCATTAATCAGGGAATAAAATCTTCGGTCAGCAAAAAGGAACCTCAAATCGACACCTGCATCCAAATCGCAAGTCGCAGCGCCGTGGATATGAGAGAACTACAACTTGCCCCGGAACCGGCCAGGTTCCTCGCTCTTGAAGCAAAACCCCATATCGCCATCATGGGCGAAGACGTCGTTCATGAAATCTTTTACGGAAATGACCCCGACGGAGTAATGGGGATTGCGCCTCGCTATAACAAGCTGGGCGACAGGGAAAAAGGACGACAGATTATCGACTTCGGCGGCACGGGAAGCAACCTCACGTCGGTTTTCTTCGTTAAATGGGATGGACAAGAAGTAACGGGGATTTGTCCGAAGAATGCGCCCGCGGGTCTCGCAATCAAAACAATGACCGATCAGCTTATTCCGGATGTAAACGGAGATTATTTCTATGCTCACGTCACGGATTACTCGCAGTATTTTGGGCTGAAAATCAGAGATCATCGGTTCATATCCAGGCTGTGCAACATCGATATGGACGCCATAGCCACCGATGCCACAGCGCGGCAAAAGCTGTTCCGAGACCTCATTACCACCAAGAACCGCATTTTCCACGTCTCCCAGGGCCGCGTCGTTATGTACATGTCACCGGATTTGGCCAATATCATGGAAATCGCCGCCTTCGACAAGGAGAATGCGGTGGTTAGCTATAAAGAGGGAATCACGAGCGATACTCGGATCGTCACCTTCTCTGGAGTTCCCATTCGTAAAAACGACTTTATGCTCAACCCTGAAAAGCGGGTTGCGTGAGGAGGTAATTTCATTGATTTTCGATCAGAACTTGAAGTTCATCAATAAGGGAGAACTGATGGCCTTTAATGGCGGAGCGGTGGGCAATACGTTAGATTTAGGCGCTCCGAATCAGCTGGGAAAGGGCAGAAACAGTTACGTGGTCGTAACCTGTGGCGAGGACATGACCGCCACCGGAGAGCCAAAGATGAAGCTTTCTTTGGAGTTTTCCGAAAACGAAATGTTCAGTCCCTCAGTCCTCGTCCCTCTTTCTTTGCCTCCTCTAAAGAAAGAGAACTTTGCCAAAGGAAAAAACGTGATAGCTCTGGCCCCGATGTATTCCCTGCGCTTCGTGCGTTTGGTCCTGGAGACAGATATCCAATTGGCCTGCTCAGTCATTACGGCGGGGTTTGTTCTGGATCCCCAGACGAATTCGTAAAGAGATCGTGCCGCTATGTCCGTTTTTACGCTATGCGAGCGGGCTATTGGGCTGGTGCGGGGGAA
Source organism: Synergistaceae bacterium (assembly GCA_031267575.1). Lineage (NCBI taxonomy): Bacteria > Thermotogati > Synergistota > Synergistia > Synergistales > Synergistaceae > Synergistaceae bacterium. Next base: position 5,946 of record JAIRYN010000012.1, read on the forward strand.
AAGGCTGGAGTTGACCACTGGCGAGACGGCGGCGCTGGAAAGCTTAAACTATTCGAGCCTGATTTCCTCCGGGGCACAGGAAGAGGCCGTGACCTGCTGCCGGCATTTCGCTGCCGTCCGGGATAGCCTCTTTCACACGTACCCTTGGGTATTCGCTATGAAAGCCGTAGCCATTAGTACGCTCACCACAGCGGCGGTTCTGCGGGGATGGAAACACGGCTACAATCTTCCGACAGACTGCCTCATGCCTCTCCGGGTCATGTTGGGGCATAAAGCCACGTCACCCTACGAGCAGGTTGGAAACGTGCTCCTCTGTGACCGCAACGACGGAACACTTCGATACATCCGAAGCGTACCGACCACCGAGGGAACAAACAGTTGGCCACCCCTATTTCAGGACGCCTTTTGCGCCCGTCTGGCGGGTGAGATAGCCGTAGCCGTGACGGGGACCGGCGAGCTTGCAGAATACTTGATGAGCCAATACAACCTGGCTATTTCCGAGGCGCACCGACAAAAAGTCATCGACGCGGATATTTCCATGGATAACTACGGAAGGGGCGTAACATCTTCAACCACACGGTATTACCCCGCGTCCACCATCGTATCGAGTCCGAGTCCAAGATCGGGCAATGAATCTCAATAAAGAATAAAGGAAGAAGGTCAAACAAG
>JAIRYN010000013.1 GCA_031267575.1 Synergistaceae bacterium
AAGCCCCTTCTCATCATCGCTGAGGACGTAGAGGGCGAAGCCCTTGCGACGCTCGTTGTCAACAAGCTTCGCGGCATTTTGCAGGTAGTGGCCGTCAAGGCGCCTGGCTTCGGCGACCGCCGCAAGGCCATGCTCCAGGACATCGCGACAGTCGTGGGCGCGCGCGTCATCAGCGAGGACATTGGCCTCAAGCTCGACAACGCCGATCTCTCCATGCTCGGCAAGGCGAAGAGGGTCCGCGTCGGCAAAGAGGAGACGACAATCGTCGAGGGCGCTGGCGACTCGCAGGCTATCAAGGACCGCGCTGCGCAGATCCGCAAGGAACTTGAGGATTCGACGTCCGAGTACGACAAGGAGAAGCTCCAGGAGCGCCTCGCGAAGCTGGTCGGCGGCGTTGCCGTCATCCAGGTCGGGGCTGCGACCGAGACTGAGCAGAAAGAACTCAAGCACCGCATCGAGGACGCGCTGAACGCGACTCGGGCGGCCGTCGAGGAAGGCATCGTGGCTGGCGGCGGCGTTGCTCCAATCAATTGCTCCAGCGCTCTGGAAGATTTTATCACCAAATTGGAAGGTGACGTCAAGACAGGGGCGCAGATCGTTTTGAAGGCGCTGAAGGCTCCTCTCTTCCTTATTGCCGAGAACGCCGGTTACCAGGGAGACGTTGTCGTCGAGAAGGTCAAAACGCTGAAACCTGGCGAAGGCTTGAACGCCGCTACGGGCGAGTACATCGACATGGTTGCCGCGGGTATCATCGATCCCGTGAAGGTTACCCGCTCCGCGTTGCAGAACGCCGGTTCCATCGCGGCGATGGTTCTGACCACCGAGGGAATTGTGGCCGACAAGCCTGAGAAGAAAGATCCGATGCCCGGTGCCGGCGGAATGGGTGGCATGGGTGGAATGGACGGTATGTACTAGAAAATAACGAAAGCTGAAGGCCAAGGGAGTCATCCCCTTGGCTTTTCGCGTGTGTACCGCTCTCCAGGTGAGATCGACATTGAACCTATATATTGAACCTATATTGAGTAGTATTTACAATTCATTTTGTACCCCACAATCTTGCGAAGGACAAAACGGGGTACAAATCATGTCTAAAGTATACGACTCTCTATTAATCGCTAACAGCGATTGGAAATGATAAAACCCCGCTTCTAAACGGGGTTTTATGTTTTGTTATTTGTTAATGGATATTGCTTTTTGTCTTGGCGGAGACGTAGAGATTCGAACTCTAGGAGTATTACTACTCAGACGCTCTCCAAGCGCCCGCCTTCGACCACTCGGCCACGTCTCCGCGAAACGACAGAAGCTATTATACACGAAACACCCTTTTTTGAGAATCCCTATAGCATCGTGATTATTTGCGCGCGTCGATTCGCCATCAGAGTAACTTCTAGTGCTTTCAAAACGCGCCTCGCGTGCTAGAATGAAAATGAGACTTGTAGGAAAACGTCTCTAGAACGGGAGCGATCGAGATGAACATTAAAGTCTTATTGGGGTTGGTCGCTTTACTGTGTGCTCTTGCGATTTGCACCATTCTGAACCTGGCCAGCGGGGTGTTCATTCCATTGGTGGTCGCGTGGTTCATGTTGCAGGTTTTTCGTCCCATCATCGACCTAGGGCGTAAGATCAAATTACCTCAGTTTTTGAACGTCATTCTTGTCTTCGCCGTTTTTTTCGGTCTCTGCTACGTTGGTATCAGTTTCGGCGCCAGACAAATTGTGGAATTTAGCCGCACCTTCAATCAGTACTACTCGAAACTCAACGAAATAACCCTCGATGCCTTGAAATTGCTACAAATTCCGCCTGAATCCATCCCCCGTATTAGTTGGATGGACATTTTGGGACGGTACCTGCGCAACATCTCAGAGATTGTCTTTGCTCTTTCCAGCAAGTTCGTGCTGGTCCTCGTCTTCTTGATGTTCATGCTGCTGGAGGCTCCTTTCTTAGACAACAAAATCGACCGCGCTTTCTCCGGGCACAACGCCACAAAAATCAAAAACATCATGACCTCAGTGTCCGATCAGATCAGCAACTATCTCGGGACCCTGACCCTCATCAGCTTGGCGACGGGATCCTGCGCGTGGTTGGCTCTGGAAATTCTGGGTGTGAAGCTGGCCGCGGGCTGGGGAGTTTTGACGTTCCTGTTGAACTTCATCCCCACGGTGGGGTCCATCATTGCCACCATCCCTCCCGTCATGATGGCGGCGCTGCAATTCTCTCCAGGATACATCAAACCGGTCGTGACGTTGCTTTCTCTTGGGGCAATACAGATGACCATCGGCAACGTTATCACCCCCAAGGTCGTCGGAGATCGTCTGGGGTTGAGTCCTGTGGTCATTCTGCTCTCCCTCCTGCTCTGGGGAACGATATGGGGAATCCCGGGGGCGCTTTTGTCCGTGCCCATCGCGTCCACCATCAAAATCGTCTGTGAAAATTTTCCATCTCTCCAACCCATCGCTATCATGATGGGAAGTGGCACGGAAAAAACAAGAGAATCAAACTCTGCGCCTTTAGATTTGGAAAACCTGGAAAAAGAAGAGCAAAAATCGTAAAAATCCTCGGTCTTGTTCCGTGAGCTATGGCATTATATTTATGGTACCTGAAGGGAGAGTGTTCGCGTGGAAAAAACAGAAGTGGAAAAAACAGAATTTGAAATATTGACCGAAAAGGCGACGAAATTAGCGTGGAAGTATGAGCAGATCTATGGAGGATGTGCCCAGGTCGTGCTAGCCTCCGTCAAGGAGACTTTGGGACATGTGGAGGATGGGGTTTTTCAGTCCGCCACAGGCTTGGCCGGTGGAATCGGTCGTTCTGGGCACGCGTGTGGCGCGCTAGTGGGAGGGGTGATGGCCCTTTCTTGTTTTTGGGGCAGACCCTACGACGATTTCGCGGACCCCGGCAAAAGACGTGCCCTCTGTCTGGACATGAGCAAAAAGCTCGTGGAGAAATTTCAAAGTGAATACGGCTCGGCTGAATGTCATGGTGTACACCGGAAAATCCTTGGACGCGCCTACGACCTGAGCGATCCCCAGGAGTTCGAGCGTTTTGTTCGAGATGGAGGACACGACGACAAATGTCCCTCGGTCTGCGCGAACGCCGTGAACTGGGTCTTCGAAATACTGAACAATGAAAATTTAATTTGATCTATATATAGAGATCTGTAGTGTGTCTGTGTCTCGAACAGCGTAATATCAAAATAAGCGCTTAAGCGCACTCTTTGTGCGTTTCATAATGTTTTGTGCCTGAGCGTAGCGAAAGGAATGGTTATCTTTGTGGAGATTAACGTACCGGAGAGGTTCAAGCCGAAGGAATAGGCTGAAGGAATAGGCCGAAGGAATGATAAGAGCGGCAAATACAAAAACTAGGATAAAATTGACTGACCGGCAGAGAATTGCTTCTTAACACGTTATGAAAATTCTTGTTCTCGCGGTCGGCAAGTTGAAAGACAAAAGGATCGCCTCCCTTTCCGGGGAATATCTGAGCCGGATTCATCCCGATGGAGCCGTAACCACAGAACATATCCCCGACCCAACGGGCCCGCCGGCGGACCGCGTAGAGCGAGAAGGCCAGGAGGTATTAAGGCGTATCCGCCCCCGGGACCGATTGGTTCTCCTGCGGGAGGACGGGAAAGAGCAAGGTAGTATGGAGTTTGCCCAGTGGCTCTCGCGGGAGATGGCGGCGACGGAGGGCAGGCTTGTTCTGGTCATCGGCGGGCCTTGGGGCGCTTCCAAGACCCTGTTGCGTCGGGCCGACGCTGATTTGTCTCTTTCTCGCATGACCTTCACTCATGAAATGTGCTTTCTTTTTCTCGCCGAACAGCTTTACCGCGCTTTCTCTATTTTGCAGGGTTCTGGTTACCACCATTGAATCTAGCTACCACCGCTGAATCGGAGTTATAAAGCCGTTCTAGATCAACGGGTCAATGGATCAACGGGTCAATGGATCAATGAATCAATGGAAGCGAGGCAGGCAAAAGAGCGGATAGAGCCTCCTCCAAGGTGTCAAAATGGAGAAACCCCTCTTTCGCGGCGTCGGGTTTTAAGATGGGACCGATACCCACAAAAGCGCCCTTACCGAAAGCGAGCCACGCCTCTTTGTCACTGGCGGTATCGCCGAAAAACATGGGAAACTGGGCCCCGGTTCGCTCACAAAGAGTTGATAGACCCACAGGCGACGGCTTCAAGATCCCGTCGTCGGAGCTGATTAGCATCTCCCGCGGAAAGTCGAGCCAGTTCAGGCTTCTTTGAGCTAGGGTCACTTCCCCCTGAGTGCGCCCTGTGTAAATGCCCACGGGTAATCCCATGTCCTTCCAATTCTTCAATGTTCCTGGGCTTTCCCTAATCCAGAGTCCCTCTTGCCCGATGCCATACTTGGGAGTGCCCCGCAGCGCCAGATAATCCTCCTTACCGTAGTAAAATTCCTCCAGAACATACGCGACTTCTCTCTGGGGAAGAGCCTTGATCGTTCCCCAGGTCTTTTCCTGGCGGGCAGCGGTCAGGTCTAAGTCTTTTAGATCCTTCTCCCACTGATCCAAAGAAGGCAAGGCGTCTTTCATGCTTTTTCGGCCCGTTTTGCCCATGAAGCGCAAGAGGGTCCAAGCCACCACCGAGTCGTCATTGAAGGCGGGGTGCGCCTTACATCGGCTGAAATAATCCAAGTTATATCCCTCGCAGTCCACAACTCCTCCCATGAGGTTGCCCCAGCACCAGCGCACCGTCTCCGCCGTGGCCACCAGAAAGGAATCCTGGGTGTTGAGCAACACGCCGTCTACGTCGAAGATGAGCAGGTCCGGCGTCGTCTCCTTTGTCCATTTTCTCCACAGAAATATCGCCGCCGCGCCGCACAGAGTTCCCGCGCCCAACCCCCAGGCGATATAGTCCGGCCTGCCCCGCCCAAAAGAATATCCAGCAAACCCCGCCAAGGCATAGCCATAGAGCGCAACACAGGCCATGGAAAGCATCAAAATAAAAGACCTCATCGATTCATATACCCCTTCGATCTCCAAAACTTTTTGACATACTCCCACGACTAAAGTCATGGGATTCTAAGATCGACAATATTATTCCAGTGTCCGTAGCGTTGAATTTTCTTCAGTTTGGTTATATGCCGTTGCAAACAGATAACATTGAGGCTTTTACCGAATATCCGAACATCCGATCATAGCGGCGATGAAGCGCGATCAGATGATTATAGATCGAGCCGGCAAGGCTAATCTTACGGTGAAGATGTCTATTCCGTTTGTCCTGGTAGAGTTTGAAAACGTAGGTTCTCATTTATTTTTCTGCTCCTCAATATACTTCATGATAGCTTTCTCTGAAATATGCCCCACAGATTCACAATAGTACGAACGTGTCCACAAGGAAGGCATTTTCAGGAGATGAGGAAATTCCAAGCGTAATACTCTTGCCGTATAGCTCTTGAGCTGTCGGACAATATAGTGAGGAGCGTTTATAGGCCGCGTTTTGACAAAGGCGTGAATGTGATCCGGCATGATCTCAAGCTTCGCAATCTGAAC
>JAIRYN010000014.1 GCA_031267575.1 Synergistaceae bacterium
AAAATGGACCAACTCTGGGACGACGGCATCTCCGTCGCGGACGCCGCCAAGCGCAAGGGGATTTATACCGAACTCAACAATATGATCATGGACACCGCCACCATGTTGCCCGTTTTCTACAGACCGACGCCCTTTGTCTGGACCACCGACCTCAACGTCCCGAGAAACTATTCCATCTTCCCCCAGGTCTATGAATGGTCTTGGCAATAAAAAACCGCGGGGCACCGCCCAGCACCCCGCAGGGGACGGGTCCCCTGACCCCCTGAGTTTAATTTTGGATGAGGTGTGATGCGTGTATCGATTCGTTTTTAAGCGATTGCTCATGATGATACCCATTATTATCGGCGTATCCTTCCTGATCTTCATCATCATCGACTTGGTTCCCGGCGATCCAGGCTCCAACCTGCTGGGTCCTGGCGCCCGCCAGGAGGATATCGACCTGATGAACGAACAACTGGGGTACAATCGGCCGCTCTTGCAGCGTTACGGCATATACATGTACAACGCTATATTCAAGTTGGATGTAGGCAAATCTTACTCAACGAAAAAAACGGTTTTCACCGAAGTTGTCGACCGGCTGCCCATTTCTTTGACTGTGGCGTTCAACGCGATCATGTTCTCGCTGGTTTTCGGAGTTCCCTTGGGCGTGCTGTCGGCGGTGAAGCAGAATACCGTTTTTGACCGCGTTCCCACGGGATTGGCCCTGCTTTTGGCGTCACAGCCGGCATTTTTGATCGGGCTCGTGCTGATGCTTATTTTTTCGCTCCGGCTGGGCTGGTTTCCGGTTACCGGCGTGGCCAGCTGGAAAAGCTACGTCATGCCCATGATCGCTCTGGGGCTTCCTTATGGCGGGCGTCAACTGCGTTTCACGCGCTCCAGCATGCTGGAAACCATCCGCCAGGACTACATCCGCACCGCCAAAGCCAAAGGCGTCCCGTCGAGGGTGGTCATCTGGAAACACGCCATGAAAAACGCGCTTCTCCCGGTCATCACCGTGGCGGGCAACAGCTTCGGCATCCTCATCGGCAGCGCCATCGCCACAGAAACGCTGTTCGGGCTTCCCGGCTTGGGGACCTTCGTCGTGATGGGGATCAAGCAGAAAGACATCCCCGTCGTCACAGGGGGTATCATCATTTTGGCCGTCATCTTTTCATTCGTCATCCTGGCGGTGGATATTTCCTACGCCTTCGTGGATCCCCGGATCCGGGCCAAGTACTCGGGAAGGAGGGGCTGACGATGGCGGAGATGGCGACATTCAAAAAAGGAAACCGTTGGAAAGAAGTGTGGCGCAGGCTCAAAAAAGACCGGGTGGCCATGTTGGGGTTCTTCATCATCTGCGTGGTGATCTTTTTCGCCCTGGCGGCGGACCTCATCGTCCCCTACAGCGCCGCCCTCAAGATGGACATGAAGCTCAGGCTGGCGCCTCCCTCGGCCGAACACTGGTTCGGCTGCGACGGATACGGGCGCGATCTTTTGGCCCGTTGCCTTCATGGATCCAGGGTGTCTCTGCTGGTCGGCAGTATGATCGGCGCTCTGGTCGGCTACGTGGGGGGAAAATTGGACGACCTCGTCATGCGCGCTCTGGATATTTTTTCTTCCATTCCCGACACCCTCTTCGCGATGGCAGTTGTGGCCGCTATGGGACCGGGAATCCTGAATATCTGCGTCGCTATTTCGTTGACCAACCTTCCCGGCTTTGTGCGCATGGTGCGCTCCTCGGTGCTGAACATCGCCGAGCAGGAGTACATCGAGGCGTCACGAGCGGGCGGAGCCTCCACTTTGCATATCCTGACCCGGCACGTGCTTCCCAACGCCGTGGGAACCCTCATCGTCCAAACTACCGCAAATGTGGCTTCTATGATCCTGACCGCGGCGACCCTGAGTTTTCTTGGATTGGGGATTAATCCGCCGCAACCGGAGTGGGGCGCTCTGGTCAGTGAGGGGAAAGAATTTTTACGCACGGCGCCGCATCTCATCCTGATTCCCGGTTTTATGATCTGCGTGGCGTCCTTTGCCATGAGCGTTTTGGGCGACGGCTTACGCGACGCCTTGGATCCACGTCTGCGGACATAAAGGGATGAAAGTGAAGGACAAGGTGAACGAAGGTGAACGAAGAAGGTGAACGAAGGTGGAAGAGATAAGTGGAAGAGATAATGGATGAAGGAAATAGGGGTGAACTGACCACCCCTCTGCTACAGGTAAAAAATTTGTCGGTAGAGTACCGTACCGACTTGGAGACGGTCAAGGCCGTCAACGGCATTAGTTTTTCTCTGAAAAAAGGTGAGACTTTCGGTATTGTGGGAGAAACCGGCGCTGGAAAGACCACGACAGCCCTTACCTGCATGAAGCTGCTCCCTGAAAGCACTGGACGTGTCACCGGGGGCGAGATCAACTTCGAGGGTAAGAAATTGTTGGATTTGCCGGAGTCCGAAATGCAAAAGATACGAGGAGAACGCATGGCGATGATTTTCCAGGATCCCATGACCAGCCTGAACCCCGTCATGTCGGTTAACGAGCAAATTGAGGAAGCCCTAGAGCTTCACAACGAAGACAACAAGACGAAGGAGCAAATACAAAAACGCGTGGACGAAGTTTTGTCGATGGTGGGGATTCCCGCTTCCCGCAAGTATGATTATCCCCACCAGTTTTCGGGAGGAATGAAGCAGCGGGTGGTCATCGCAATGGCTCTGACCTGTGAACCGGCGCTTCTTATCGCCGATGAACCCACCACTGCGTTGGACGTCACCATTCAAGCCCAGGTCATTGAGATGATACGGGAATTGAGGAAACGTCTTGGTACGGCTATGATCATGATCACTCACGACCTGGGCATCGTCGCCCAGACCTGCGACAACGTAGCGGTGATGTACGCCGGTAAAATCATTGAAATGGGGAGGGCAGAAGATATTTACCTTTCTAAAAACCGTCATCCCTATACGATGGGGTTATTCGGCTCTATTCCCAATCTCCGCGCTAAAGCTAAACGCTTGACACCTATTCCGGGGTTGATGCCCGATCCCACGAACCTTCCCAAGGGATGCGGCTTTTCCCCTCGGTGCCTCCAGAAAATAAGCGTCTGCGACGAAATACCCCCTTGCGTTTACCGTAACGGAACGCACCTGATTTCTTGTCACCTCCTGAAAGAAGTGGAAAATTGGAAGGGGGAATGGTAATGACGCGAGAGGTTCTTGTAACGCCGCTTTTGGAAACCAAGAATCTGAAAAAATACTTCAAAGTCCGGGAAGGATGGCTTCATGCCGTGGACGACGTCGATATATCCATTTTGCCTCAAAAGACTCTGGGAGTTGTGGGAGAGTCGGGCTGCGGTAAGTCCACCCTCGGCCGTACAATTCTTCGCCTGCTGGACGCCACCGAGGGGCAGGTCCTTTTCAAAGGGCAGAACATCCTGGCCTATAATCGGAAAAAAATGCGGGAAATGCGCAAGAAAATGCAGATCATTTTTCAGGATCCCTACTCCAGCATCGATCCGCGCATGTCCGTAGCTGAGATTATCGCGGAGTACATGCTGATACACAAAACTTATTCCAGCAAGACAGCCACTTTTCAAAGAGCCGCCGAGTTAATGGATACGGTGGGGCTCGCCCGACGTTATGCTAACGCCTACCCTCACGAGCTGGATGGAGGCCGTCGTCAGCGTATAGGGATTGCCAGGGCTCTTTCCCTCGACCCCGAGTTCATCGTTTGCGACGAACCGGTCTCCGCTTTGGACGTCTCGATTCAGGCGCAGATTCTCAACCTGCTGATGGACATTCAGGAGGACAGAGGATTGACCTACATGTTCATTACCCATGATCTTTCGGTAGTTAAGCACATCTCGGACGAGATTGTAGTGATGTATCTAGGACAATGTGTAGAACACGCCTCTTCCGACACCCTCTTCGAGAATCCCTTGCATCCTTACACGAAGGCGCTTTTGTTCGCGATCCCAGAAGCAGATATTTCCATGCGCGACAAGGAAATCGACATCATCAAAGGCGAGATCGTGAGCCCGATCAACCCACAAGCTGGGTGCCGATTTGCCTTGAGGTGTCAACACGCGCGGGAGGTTTGCCGGGAAAAAACACCGACCCTGTCTTCACAGGGAGAGAGGCATTGGGTAGCCTGCCATCTTTATGAGAGGACTGATTTTCAGTGAAAATAACGGGAATACGTTTGGGAACTCTGAATATTCCGCTCAAAAAACCTTTCAAAACAGCGCTCAGGATGACCGACACGGTTTCGAGCAATATAGTGGAGATGAGTACTGATGAAGGAGTGTGCGGATACGGAGAAGCGCCTCCTACCGCGGCCATTACGGGAGATACCGACGGGTCGATCCGATGTGCTATCTCCACACGTATAGCGCCAGCCTTGACTGGGCGCGACGTATCGGAGCTGAATGACGTGCTTTTCGTGTTAGATCACTGTATAGTAGGCAATAATTCCGGCAAAGCCGCGGTGGATATCGCTCTTCATGACCTGTGGGGGAAGCTGTACAAACAACCCCTTTATAAAATTCTGGGCGGCGCGCACCGCAAATGTATCACCGACTACACGATCAGCCTGAACGACCCCAACGAGATGGTGCGTGACTCCCTCGAAGCGATCAAAGAGGGGTATGAAGCCCTTAAAATCAAAGTTGGCAATAATTTCCGGCTTGACATGGAACGGATCGAGGCCATTCGAGACGCTGTTGGAGAGAACGTCCTGCTGCGTGTCGACGCCAACCAAGGGTGGAAACCCAAAGAGGCGATTCGCGCTATCAAATTTATGGAAGACAAGGGGCTCGATATTGAGTTGGTGGAGCAGCCCGTCGTCTATCACGATATCGAAGGATTAAAATATGTTACGGACGCCGTTGACACAATTATTCTAGCTGACGAATCGGTGTATTCGCCACGTGACGCCATGAAGCTGATCGGCTTTCGCGCGGCAGACATGATCAATATCAAGCTCATGAAAAGTGGGGGAATCGGCGGGGCTCTTAAAATTTGCGCGATGGCCGAAGCCGCCGGGATGGATTGTATGATCGGAGCGATGATGGAAAGCAAGGTCGCGATAACCGCGGCGACTCACTTGGCAATGGCGCGTCGCTGCATTACAAAATACGACCTCGACCCACCCATTCTTTGCGCGTCCGATCCAGTGGAAGGGGGTGTCGTGTATAAGGGTGCCTTACTAGAACTTTCTGACGCCCCAGGTCTCGGAATAGCCTCGATCACGGGAGTGGAGTGGAAGATCTAAACATTGCTTTCAATTTCTGATAATTTCTGACAATTTCTAATAATTTGTAATAATCTCGAACAATTTCGAACAATTTCGAACAATACAGAATATCGCAGTGTCATAACCCCGGTACAATCGGGGTGAGAGTGGGAGTAATGGCCATAAACGATTTCGAGTTTGTCTTGTCGGCGTCTTATTTAACAGGATTTTGTCAGTAGTCTCGCAAGGAGGAATGTAATGATGAAACGAAGAATTTGTTTTATGTCGATGTGCGTTTTTGCCGTCCTTGGACTGGCTTCAACGGCGTTGGCGGCTGTTGAAGACTGGGTTATTATCAAGGTGCCGCTGGCGCCGACGTTTGGATATGCAAATAATACCAGAACCGATGAAGACGACGAGATGATGTACGGTATGGTTGGCAAGGTCACAGCTATAGGCGCAAATTCACTGCTCGGTGGCGAATTGTACTTGATCAACACACAGTACGATTACCCAGACGGCTATCTGCGGGTTGCTGCCGGGGAGTTTGATCTTGTATCCGCGGATGAGGCGGAAGCATGGAGAGACGCCCAAACCCACTGGGTCATATCGAATTTTGCGGATGTGCTCTCCGAGAAAAACCTCGATGCATATCCGCCGCTCATCACCCTGCCCAAGGGTTCTCTGTTGAAAGTGACCTATTCTGATTCTGACTCGCCTTGGAGTACCGTGGAACTTCGTGGTGGACGGATAGGATACATTAGAACGGATCGGTTGCGCGCGAAAAGGAGTGCAACAGACGCGCTCAATCCTGCTCACGAAGATGAAATCAGAACGGAAATCGTCTCCAACGCGTTGTCCTATATTAACTCAAACTACCGCTGGGCGGGGAAAACTCCCTTGGGACTCGATTGCTCTGGGCTTTCTTCCATGGCCTACATGCTCAGCGGGATCAATTCGTATCGCAACTCCCGCCCCGAGCCTGGGAATGAGCCGGTGGGAAAATACCCTATCGCCCTGAAACACATAGACACTCCTGCCAACGACCCGGCTAGCTTCGATATCGCTTCTACTCACACCTTGGAGTCCCTGGCCAAGGCGAAACCAGGAGACATGCTTTATTGGAACGGACATCAGGGAATATATATAGGCAATGGAGAATTTGTCCACGCTAACGGAGGTTCGGCAAGCTGCAGGGTAAATTCGCTGATTCCCGACCGGAAAGAACCTGCCCCCACCCGTAACGACCTCAACACCTATTGTTCCATCTATACATGGGGCACCGCTTTCCCTGACGAGCCGGAGAAGATCATCGTCGACCGCCTCATACTTACGCGGACGGACACTATGAAATATCGTATTGTGGCTCGTATTAATGGATATGTGCCGAACAGAGCGGAATTTTACCCCTGCGGGGTCGATGAGTCCGGTTCACCTCTCGGATACGATGGAACAACCGCTACCCCAATAATTCATGAAATGACTACACCAGCTAACGTTCGTTACATGCTTTTTGACGTAATCAACACGACCAACAACAATGCTCCTACTTTTATGTATGATGTCGCGGCTTCAGGTCAGACCTACATTCCCGCGATAAAATTCTTCAACGAGACGGGCTATCGACCGTTGGGGGAGACAATAGTAAGCGAAATTTTTGAAATGCCTACGACTTTTAGCCCTGAGTAACGGCAGAGAATGGGATTAGGGAGGAAGATCATCATGAAAAGAATTTTTATGGCGATTTTATTGTGTTTTGTAGTGCCTGGTGCCGCATTCGCCGACAAGGCAATAGTCAAGTCGCAAATCGCTCCGGTACTCTCGGAGCCTGGCGGCAGCAGCGCGGTAAGAATGGACGAGGTCCTCTTTGGAATGGTGGTCGATGTGCTCGATGATAAGGCTAATCCTGACTACCCTCGTATCCGAACGGCGTATGGATTTGAGGGTTACGCATGCGCAGATGATCTCCATATGAACGACGCCGACGCCGTGGAATGGGAGGGCAATGTCAACCGCCGCGTGTCGTTTCCCCACGCGGATATCCACGGAAACAATGGATCTGGCGGAAATCCGAGCCAGGGTTCCAATGGCCGGATGTTTGGATGGCTGCCCAAGGGAGCGTTGATCTATGCTACTTCCTCAACTCTAACGGCCGATTATTATTATCCAATTAGTATGCCCTCTTGGGTAACTTTCATCGAGGGTCCGAAGGAATCGCCTGGTCCTGGTGATTACCCTGGTCGCTTTATTAGGGCTACTTCTCTCTATAACAATAAACCTAAGGCTTATAATAGAAGATTTGAACCTTCGAGGCTTCTGAAGTTCTCTTGTCTTGCTTCTGGTCTTTCTGAGAAAAGCATCCGCAACAATCTGGTGGCGGACGCGTTGTCTTACTGTGATTATCTCGATACCATCGAAAAAATCGCGGACCCCGATCTGAAGACGCTGGGGACGATGGCCGCCCAGTGGCGAAAAGGCGGGAAAACGCATCAGGGAATGGACGCGTCTGGACTTGTTTCCATGGTCTATTTGCTCAATGATATACTGATATCGCGCGATGTCACTCCAAGTCTCGCCGGCCCTCTTCGTCCTATTGATTTCGGCAAGCAGGCTGAAGGAGATGTTCTTTTCTGGGATGCGCCGGACGGTAAGGGTCTTTACATTGGAAATGATCAATTCATCTACGCCAGTTATGACGACCAGAAAGTTCGTATAGGTACTATTGGTGTCGACTTGATGAGGTCGGATATTATAATGGGTGGCACCCAGTTTCCTGTCGTCTCAGTAACAGGACTCATGGTATCTCCGGATACGGTGTCGCTTCAAATCGGAAAGACCCAGTCTCTATCAGGCACGCTATCCCCCGCTGACGCTTCTTACACGGCAGTAACATGGTCATCGAGTGACCCAACTGTGGCAACCATCAGTGCCACTGGTCTTGTAACCGGTATCGCGAAGGGGACGCTCACGATCACGGCCAAAACTGCCGATGGCGATTTCACTGACAGTTGTAAAGTGACAATTGACGCTATGGTTTCGCTGCCAGGAGGCGCGAAAGTCGAGCTTCCCACTGGCACCACGGTCGGCGAAGATGGAAGGATAACTTTGCCTGTCGATGGGACGAGCACGCTAACGACTCCAACCGGCACAACGATAGACCTTCCCGGCAGGACACTGATCACTCCTGACGGTACGGCTACCCTGCCTGCCGGTGGGATGGGTACGGTAACGATACCGACCGGCACAACAATAGTTCTTCCTGGCGAGGCCGTGGTCAAGTCTGACGGTACGATAACCCTACCTTCTGGAGGAACGGGCACGGTAGCAAGATCGGATGCTACGGTGAAGGTGGAGGTTACGGGTAGCATGAAGATTGATGACGCTGAGGGCATAATCATACTGATTCCCGACACAACAACTGGCAAGGTGACGATTACGACCGTAGGCGGCATAAAGATCGTACTTTCCAGCGGCACGCTAACCGAGGGCGGCGAAATATTTTCTCAGTCTCACTCTCTTTCTCTTTCTCTTTCCAACGGCACGGTAACCAAGAGCGCCGAAACGTCCTCTCAGTATCTCTATATTCTCGTTGAGACAGAGGACGCGGAAGTCACTTACGCTGACGGTTCCACAAAAATCGTTCCTGAGGGCTCTATCATCAAGGTGGATTCCAAGGGCGAGATCACTATCGATAGTGGCAGTGGCAGTGAGCCTTCCAGCGATGGCGGCGGATGCAACGCTGGTATGGGGGTTGTTGGAGCACTGATTATGGGGCTTGCTGGAGCGCTGATACTGTTTGTGGCGTTATGGACCACGCGGAAAGGGTATGAACGGTATGAACGGTAACAATATAGTCTTTGCGTAAATATCTATTCGTGGAGCTTCGCATTCCGTCTAGACGAAGATCGCGTGAAGCAGTACGTGAATCATAGGTAGTGGGCCCAACGTGTTGACGCTCTTTCCTGAAGACGCTGATATCAACGGCTAAAATTTATTCATTAACAGTCAACATGTTTGACCCACTATAGAAACATACAACAGAAACATACAACAGAAACATACAGCGTCTCTCGTGACATACTCCCACGACTTGCGTCGTGGGAGTATGTCAATCATATTTCAAAGGAGCTTCCTCGTTGTGTAGGACACGGATGGCGCCCTCGGCCAGAGCCTGCATTTCATCCTCGCCAGGGTAGCGCAGGATGGGGGCGATAAAAGAGGCGCGGGCCGAAACGCGCTTACAGAGGTTGTCGCTGTAAGCCAGCCCTCCCGTCAACACCACGGCATCCACCGCGCCCCTCAGAACCGCAGCAGCCCCTCCGATTTCCTTCGCGATTTGGAGGACCAAGGCATCGAGGACAAGAATCGCCTGCTCTTCTCCAGAAGTCGCCCGCTTTTCGGCTTCACGCATGTCGTTAGTTCCCAGGTGCGCCACAAGACCGCCCTTTCCGTTAATCATTTTCCTGATTTCTTGCAGGGTATATTTGCCGCTGAAACACAGGTCGATGAGACCACCTATTGGCAAACTTCCCGACCGCTCCGGCGACATGGGCCCTTCCCCATCCAGAGCGTTGTTTACGTCGATAACGCGACCTTTTTCGTGGACTCCCACAGAAATTCCTCCACCCATGTGCGCGACAATCAGATTGCACTCCGACAGAGGCTTTTTTAGGTCAGCGGCGGCTCGTCGCGCTACCGCTTTCTGGTTGAGGGCATGAAAAATGGAAATTCGGGGAATCTCCGGCAGACCTGAGAGGCGCGCCTCGTCCACCAGCTCGTCCACCACCACAGGATCGACGATGAACGCGGGGACGTTTTCGGCAGCAAAGCGCATGGCGAGAGGCGCACCCAAGTTACTAGCGTGAGCGCCATACTTCATGGTTTTCAGGTCCTCCAACATGAGGTCGTTCACGAGATAAGTTCCGCCCGTAACCGGTTTCATCAAACCCCCTCGCCCCACCACGGCGGCGAAGTCCCGGACCTGAACGCCCCTGGCGTTAAGGACCTTCAGGATTTCATCGTAACGGAATTGCTCTTGCTTCATAATGTTTTCAAAACAATCAATCACGTTTGTTTCGTAACGTTGAGTGTCCATCCACAGACACATCGCGTCTTCATAGAACGCGATTTTCGTGCTGGTCGAGCCTGGATTGATGACGAAAATCTTCATCAGGAAAACCTCATGAATGGTGGGCCATCATCACGGCGGCAGCGATAGAAAGCAATTTGGCCCGCGGGGAATCCGCGCGGCTGGTGAGGACGACGGGGGCCGCCGCCCCGACAATGAGCCCTGCCGTGTCATTTTTGGAGAAATAGACGATAGCTTTCGCTAGCATATTGCCGGAGTCGATGTGAGGAACCAGCAATATATCGGCTTTGCCCGCCACGGGCGATTGAATCTTCTTGATTTTCGCGGCTTCCTCGTTGATGGCGTTGTCCAGAGCCAAAGGTCCATCCACAACGCAGTTCTTGATCTGCCCTCGCTGATTCATTTGCGCTAAGGCCGCGGCGTCCAGCGTGCAAGGCATGTCAGGATTTACGACCTCCACAGCGGCGAGACAGGCGACTTTGGGACATTCCACGCCTAGAGCCCGGGCGAAATTCACGGTGTTCTGAAGTATGTCAGCTTTTTGTTTCAGATCGGGATAGGTGTTAAATGCGGCGTCGCTGATAAAAATGATACGGTCATAGCCCTCAATTTCGTGAAAATAACAATGGGAAATGACTTTGCCGCTACGCAGACCCACCTCTTTGTTCAACATACCACGCAGGAAATGATCGGTGTGAAGCTGTCCCTTCATGTAGATGTCCGCGCGTTTGGAGGA
Organism: Synergistaceae bacterium; assembly: GCA_031267575.1. NCBI lineage: Bacteria > Thermotogati > Synergistota > Synergistia > Synergistales > Synergistaceae > Synergistaceae bacterium. Next base: position 11,031 of record JAIRYN010000014.1, read on the forward strand.
AACCTCCGCCACGGCCACAAGTCCGCACTTGGATTCATTTTTCTCGTCGATGAGGGTATAATCGCCCTCCCGGGCCCCCGCTTCTGCGATGCAGGCCCTGACCTTCGCCGCGTCTCCCACCAACGTGGCCTCGATCAGCCCGGCCTGACGCGCTCCTTCAATTGCCGAAATCAATCCCGCATCCTCCGCCATCGCCACGGATACGCGCTTCTTGCCTTTAGTCACACCGAGTTTTCGAGCTTCTTCAATCATCTGGGAAAGCGAACGGATCTGTTCCATATTAAGAAAAACCTCCTATGTAATAAATATATGTAATAAATAATAGTTGAAACAAAAGGTTTAAAATCTATGGGGCGCCGCCCCATACCCCGCAGGGGACTCGTTCCCTGATCCCATTTATTCAAGCGCTAACGTAGTCTCCATAACTTTTTGCTTGTTCTTCTCCGGCTAAAACGCGAAGCGCTCCCTGATTCAGTGCCAGCATCTCGTCCTCGCCAGCGTAGACCAGACAAGGGGCGATCCACTGGACGCGCTCCTGTATGCTGCGGATGAACTCCGAGTCGTAAGCGATACCGCCCGTGAAGAGCACCGCGTTTACCTTTTCCCCCATGGAAACGGCCTGAGCTCCTATTTCCTTCGCGATTTGCCACGCCATTGCCCGATACACCAGCGCCGCCCTTTCATCGCCCTTCTCGATCATTTCCCGGACTTGGCGCATATCGCTGGTCCCCAGGTACGCCAGAACGCCCCCCTGCGCCACCACTTTGCGCCTGATTTCCTCTTTAGAGTATTTACCGCTGAAACATAGGCGCGTCACCTCGCCCACGGGAAGCCCCCCCGTTCGCGAAGGGGAGAAAGGGCCGTAGTCGGTGCCGTTGCTCGTATCGACGATGCGGCCGCGACGGTGGGCCACTATGCTGACACCTCCACCCAAATGCGCGACGACAGCGCAAAGCTCGTCCCATGGCACGTTCAAATCTTGAGTTGCCCGGCGCACCGTGGCCTTAATGTTGAGTGCGTGGGACAACGAGGGCTTTAAAAGGCCGGGTAGCCCCATGATCTTGGCTTCCGGCATCATTTCGTCGACGCAAACGGGGTCTACGATGAAAGCGGGCGCGCCCCATCGAGAAGCAAGGGCTTCCGCCAAAATACCCCCCAGGTTCGAAGCGTGTTCCCAGGGCTTCCCCAACCTTAGGCGCCGAATGAGAAGCTCGTCCACGCGAAACGTTCCTCCCGGTAGAGGGTCGATGATGCCCCCACGCCCGACAACGGCATCGATCCCTTTCGCGTCGCCCCCTTGGTGCTTTTCGACGATGATTCTCAGGATTGTCTTCAGCCTGAAGTCGAATTGATCCACGATGGAGCCGAAGGGCGCAAGTTCATCGTTCGAATGCCGGATCGTCTCGCTCCAGATCGCCGTCTCACCGCTGAATTGCGCGATTTTTGTGCTTGTGGAGCCTGGGTTGACGGCCAAAACAGAAAATACCATGCGCACACCTCCTTAATCTAACCTTAGTCTAACCTTAATCTAACTCAGGGGTGCGGAGCTCGCTCGTTCAAAAGCAACCTCACCAGCCCCCTGAAATCTCTTTTTCTATTTATTCGAGCCACTCCAGAATATGTTCGAGATAAAGTTCCGAAAGGCGTTTTGTCTTGGGCCCTGGTCGCCCGTTGCCGATGATTTGTGCGCCAATACGCACTACGGGGAGGATCTTTTTAACGCTGCCTGTGATGAATGCCTCGGTGGCCTGAGACAGCTCCGTCATCAGGGGGCAGCGCTCCTCCACGTTCATCCCCTCGCGCCGCGCCAAGCCCAGTACGGCCTGGCGTGTGGTGCCCTTCAGAACGCGGGAAAGAGGCGCCGTGATCAAGGTGTTGTCCACGTAGAGGAAAAAAGAACTGTGGGCACTTTCCGTTATCTCGCCCTGGGGGCAGTAGAGGATCTCCGCATGCTCGTCGTGGGGGGACAGAGTATAAGCTTTACGATAATCGACGCTTTTGGTGGATGGGTCGTCGCGATAGTTGTCGACGGGCTCCAAGCGAACACCTTTTTCATAAAATTCGTCAGGAGGAAGGTCCAACGCGTCGTAAATAACGAAAAAACGCGGTTGAGTGAAGCCTCTCACTCGGTCGAAAACATCCCCACCCGAAAGATAGGTTTTAATAAGGAGTTCTCCCTCCAGTTTCGCGATCCCCTCTCGGATGATGTCACGCATCTCGGAGATACCCAGGGGAGGGTGAATGTAGTTATTTTTCGCGCCGGTCAAAAGGCGCTCCAGATGCGACGTCAGCATAAGAGGTCGCCTCTGATACGTGCAAATCGATTCGAAGATCCCTATGCCCCGTTGAACAATGAGGTCCGAAATAGGAAGCAAAGCCTCCTCTGGAGAGACAAATTCTCCGTCAACGTAACAAAGTTTCATAAAAAAACCTCCATTAGGACAGTCTCAAGACCGCGCGCGCTTCACGCGAAAACGCCGGTGTTTTTTCGCGGCTTTTCGGGGCGAAAGCGTTAACGCGCCGTTTTGCGTTTTACCCCGTCCGCGGAGGCAATATTGTTACGTTTCGGTGTCAATGTCAATAGGCGAATATTCTCTTTGCCGTTTTACGGAAGTTCTCGGCTTGGAAGAGCAGACGGGACACTCGCGTGTATTGTTTGGCTTTGGCGTAATCGAGAGCGGAGTTGCCGTCGTCGTCGTGAAGCAGGACATCGGCCCCCGCGTCCAGAAGCAACTGCACAAAGGCAGGGTTGTTTCCCAGGGTCGTGGCCAACAATAAGGGTGTGCGCCCGCCGCGAGCGACGATATTGACCTCCGCGTCATGCGTGACGAGTTCTTTGACGATCGATAGGCTCTTGTAAGGGCTACTGAGCGCGTATAGAAGAGGAGTCCAGCCCTCGCGGCCCTCCTGTTTGCCGGCCATATCGACGTTGGCGCCCGCCTGAAGCAGAGCGAGAACGGCATCGGAATTTCGCCCACGGGACGCGGCGTGGATCAGGGGAGTGACGCCGTCCTCCGTTTCCGCATCGACCTTAGCTCCCGCCTTGATCAAAGCGGAGATGATCGAGGCGTTGAGGTCCGGCTCTAGTGTCGCAAACAAAAGGGGTGTCCATCGCGACCAGCGTGGCAGGCAACATTGCGCGTTGACATTCGCTCCCCTTTCGATGAGTTCCATGGCGACGGTTCGGCGACGTCTTTCCTTTTCCATGGCTGTGGGGAGGTCGTTGGCGGTATGGTCCTGCGTCTCTGTCAGGAGGGACCACATTAAGGGCGTCATGCCATCTTGGGTTTCGGCGTCGATAGCGGCGCCGTTTTCGATGAGCGTCCGAACGATGTCGATATCGTCGTTGAGGATAGTGGCAAACATGAGGGGGGTAAATCCATACAAAGACGTTTCATTGACGTCACGTCCTTCCAAGACAGCCTTCTGAACCGACACCGGGTCCTGATTAGGTACGGACAACAAATCCAGCAAAGAAACTTTTTTGGATGAAGTCCTCACGGCGTACTCCTCCTATTTCAAATTACTATTCTATTTCAAATTAGTATTCTATTTCAAATACTATCCGAGACTCGAATGTCTCCGTTTGCAACGTGGCCTCTATGGTATCATTAATCGTCGAATTTTTTGAAGATCTAATGACGCGCTCGAAGCAATCATAACGTTCTATATATTATTATTAAGGAGGGTGTGTGTATGTTAAAAGCGTTAATCGGCTTAATGCTAACGACGTGTCTTTTGTACACGGTGACAATGGTGACGGCGAGAAAGGTTTATGCGGGTGAGCGTCCGGTAGCCACATTCGAGACATCTATGGGAACATTTAAAGTGGCGCTCTTCACTAATCTCGCGCCAAAGACGGCTCAGAATTTCATCGACTTAGCGAAAAAAGGGTTTTATGACGGCGTGATTTTTCACCGGGTGATTGACAAGTTTATGATTCAGGGCGGTGATCCGACGGGTACAGGCTCAGGTGGCCCTGGCTATACTATACCCGATGAGTTTGGCCCAGGGCTGAAGCACGACAAGCCTGGTATTCTTTCCATGGCCAACGCGGGGCCCAACACTGGAGGGTCTCAATTTTTCGTCACTCTCGTCCCCACCGCTTGGCTGAACGGTAAACACGCGATTTTCGGAGAGGTGGTCGAGGGTATGGAAGTGGTGGAGGCCATTGGCAAGACACAAACCGGCCCATCAAACAGGCCCGTAGTTGATGTGGTGATCAAATCCGTGATCGTCGACGCTTCCTCCGAAGCTCAATCCGAAACCCAACCCCAACCCAAAGCACAACCCAAAGCCCAAAGTGATGAATGAAATCCAGCCCAAACGACATTCAGCCTGTTTGACTTTGGTATGGGCAAATGCTAGAATAAATGCTAGAATAAATTTGTTTATTCGGGGCGTAGCGCAGCTTGGTTAGCGTGCTTGGTTCGGGACCAAGAGGTCGGAGGTTCAAATCCTCTCGCCCCGACCAATGGAGGTACATTGGAGATATATTCATTATTGGAGATACATTAATGAAGATATATTTCGTCACGCTAGATAATAGGTAACAATAGCACAAGTCCGAGACAAGACAGCGTTTCGGACTTGTGCTATTGTGGCTTTTTTCCCGCTTTCTTTTGGCTCAGGCCCAACTCAGACGATGCGCTTTTCCGCGAGAAACTCGCGGTAGTCTTTCAAAGCCGCGCTCAGAAGCGCCGGACAGTCCAGCTCGTAAGGGCAACGGCTCTGGCATAACCCACAGTGGAGACATTCCTCTATCAGCGCCATTTTCGCCTGCCACTCTGGAGTGACGAAATTTTGCCACACGGCGCGTCTCAGAAGGAAAGGCATACGAGCGCAGGTGTTGATCTCGATGTTTTTGGCGCAAGGGCCGCAATAACCACAGCCACGGCAAAAATCCCCTCCCAGTTCCGCGCGGTCTCGTTCTATACGCTCTTTCATTGCATCGTTGAAAATAGGCGGATTTTTTTCGAGAGTCAGCACCTCGTCGATCTCATTAGCCCTCTGGAAGCCCCAGATTGGCACCACATGGCTCAAAGGCCGAAGAAACGCCATCGTCGGCGCGGCGCTGGTCAGGAGTCCTCCGCATAGGGCCTTCATCGCGATGAATCCCATGTCCCGTTCGCCGCATACCTTCGCCATATGGATTTCTTTTTCACTGGAGAGCGCGGAGAGCGGAAACTGCAAGGTATCGTAAAGGCCAGACTCAATGGCGAACCACGCGTTGTCGATACCATGATTGGTGACACCGATGAAACGGATTTTACCCTGAGCCCGGGCCTGCAGCATACACTCGTACAGTGGATCGCCGGAAAGCGGAACTTTTGAAGGGTTATGAAACTGATAGATGTCGATATGATCAGTTTTGAGAAGAGAAAGGCTTTTCTCCAGGTCCTTCCAAAAAGCATCGGGTGTCTTTGCGTGGGTTTTGGTCGCGATGAGGATCTTGTCGCGAACATCCGCCAGCGCGAGTCCCACCTTTTCTTCGCTGTCGCTGTACGCTCGGGCGGTGTCGAAAAAGTTGACGCCTCCATCAAACGCCTTGCGCAATAATACCCCCGCCTCAGAAATGAAAAGACGTTGAATCGGCAGCGCCCCGAAACTTGAACGAGAGATCATAAGTTCCGTTCGCCCCAAACGCGTATACTGCATTTTGAGTGCCCCCTTATTGTTCCTGCCGGCGCCCCCTCCAGCGCCTTGTTAGAACCAGAATGGAGCCATTGTAGCATAATTCCATCAGGCTTACAGAGATACCTCCTGTTTGAGCGGTTTTCTTGACAAACATATGGTTTTTGAATAAACTACAGTATAATTTACGATAAAGCGATAAGAAAGCCAACGGCTTCAGCCGTTGAATGAGAATTGTAGTACCGCCAACGGCGGCGTTTGTTTTATATTTGGTTTCTTGTCATATGTCTACTTTCATGTTAAACTTTTTTAATGGCTTATCAACGTGAGATGCGGGGCGGAATACGACCGGGATATTAATGTAGTTGTAAATATTCTCAGAGTGGGGGTATCCACTCTTATGGAGGCATCCACTCTTAAAGGAGAAGACGTAAGACCGGTTTCAGTTGGCTGTCTTTGTCGATCTTACACTCCCATAACTTTAGTCGTGGGAGTATGTCAAGATGTTAATTGAAAAGCGATGTTATGAAAAGCGGGGATAAAAATGAACGCGCTGGAACTCCAAAAGTTCATTCGGGAAAAAATAGACACGTTCCCGGCAAAGACGCGAAGAGTGGCGGAATATCTCCTGACCAATTCCTCGGAGGTGGCTTTTCACTCTATCAGCGACGTTGCGGATAAACTTTCCGTCTCCAAAGCGCAATTGGTACGCGTGGCGCGTATGTTGGGTTTCGATGGGTATTCGAGCCTGAAGGCCATTCTCAAACAGGCTTTGCTCGAACAGATCAGTGCTTCCGCCATTGTGGAAGGTTTTGAGAATACAAATATTCCACAAAATTTATGCCGCCTGGAACACGCCAATATCGACGAAACACTTCAGAACCTTTCACCGGACGCCATAGTCCGGTTTTGCGAGGCTGTCAAAAAGGCCGCGACGGTTTATTGCATGGGCTGGGGCATTTCCTCCCTGGTGGTGGAATGGTTTTACACTCGTCTTACGGAGTTAGGTCTAAAGGCGATTCTCGCGCGGCGCGGATCGCTATCGCTGCTGGAACAAACCCGGGCACTGGAGCCCACAGACCTGTTGATTGTTTGCGAACTGCCCAGTTACGTCATCGAGGTGACGGAGGCAGTCGAAAAAATTTATAAAAAAGGAGCTTTTGTCGTGACCTTGACGGATAGCCCTGCGGCGCCCATTTGTCGATATGCTCATCTATCTCTGTACGTTGGAGATATCTCTCCCACGTTTGGAAGCAGCCTCATCGGTCCCATGTTCACGGTACATGTCTTGACCTCTGTTTTGGCCTTCAATCTGGGCGAAGAAGGGCAGGTCGCTTTGGCCACGCAGCGGGAGGGCCTTCACGACGAACGTGTCTATTTTCCCGCCTACGGGTTGAGGTATTGATCATGTATTCCTCATATCCCTTTGCAAGTTTCTGCGTCGTTATCGTCTTTCTGGCTTTGGGAGATTTGGTTTCCGCAAGGACAAAAGGAGTGCTTCCTTCTGTTTTTGTCATATCTTTTCTTTTTCTCGTCGGTTATTGGTCGGGACTCCTTCCCGTCGATATCGTGAGAAAAGTGGGGCTGGGAGACCCGCTGGCGTATTTTGCTATGTCCATCATGGTGGTGCAGATGGGAAGCACAATCAGCTTGAAACGTCTTCTGTCGGAGTGGCGGTCTATTGTGATCGCCGCCGCGGGGCTCGCTGGAATGGTGGCGTTCTTGTTGATTTTTGGCAAGATGATGATTGATTGGGAGACGGTGGTGGTCGCGACGCCTCCCCTGACGGGCGGACTCGTCGCCGCTCAAATGATGACCCAGGCCGCGGCGGAGCGAGGTTTTTCAAACCTGGCTGTTCTGGCTACCGTTATTTACGTTTTTCAAGGGTTTGTGGGATATCCGTTGACGGCTTGGTGCCTTCGCATGGAATGTCGTCGCCTTCTAGATATACGGCAGACCGATCCTCAGATGTTGGTTGCCCTACCGGACGAAGAAGCGGGGGAAGTACATCCTTTTTTGTCTGTTTTGCAGCGCATCACGTCTTTTACCCGCATCGCGCTCACGGCGTTGGTGGCTTTGGCCGCGGAAACCGTCAGTGGCGGCGTCAAAGAACTTTGTCTTCGTTTCGCGCCGTTTCTGGCCCCCTACGTCGTCCCCCCCCTGGTATTGTGTTTTCTGTTCGGCTGCCTGGCCACAAAATATCGTATCACGGATCGGCGACCTTTGGCGCGTACTTCCTCCGTGGGATTCCTCCTTGTCGTCCTTACGGCAAACATCATGGATTTCCTTTCAGGCGCTACGCCGGAAATGGTTAGAGAATCCTTGTCGGCTCTGGTGGTCACTATCGGAGTGGGGACGGCGGGCTTGGTCTGTTTTTCCGCCGCGGCGAGTCGATTTTTCGACACGTCGATTCCCATGGGTGTCGCATTGTCCTTGACGGCGCTTTTCGGTTTTCCACCGAATTTTTTGCTGGCGGACGAGGCGGCACGCCACCTGTCCGCCGATTCGGACGAATATTATTTCCTGATTCAGAGGACGTTACCTCAGATGCTGGTAGGAGGGTTCATCACCGTTATGATTGCGTCGGTACTGATTGCTGGGCTTTTCGTAAAAATTTTGGGTTAAAAATTTTTTACCTGAAGCCGTACTTCTTCAAAAGCGCTTTCCCGGCGTCGCTCAAGACGTACTCGATAAAACGGGCACTCTCAGTTTTTTGCGCGGAACCCGCCGTGACGGTTATGGGGTAACTCACGGGTGTCGTGGGTTGCAATTCCGCTACGACGACGAGCTGATCTCCCGCGGAACGGGCGTCAGTTGAAAAAACGAACCCCGCGTCCACTTCGCCCCTGACGATATAATCCAGAACCTGCCGGACATTTTCCCCAAGGATGAGCTTCTCCTTTTTTTCCAGTTCGTCCCAAACGCCCCCGGCCTGGAGAATTTCCCTGGCGTAGCGGCCTGCCGGCACGTAATCGGGGTTACCGATCGCCACGTGAGCCACGGAGTCCTTTTTTAAGTCATCGAGGCCCTTGATCGCGTTTTTCCCCGCCGGCTCAGCCAGGGCGATCCCGTTTTCGGCGAAGTTCTTTCTGGATTTCGCATCGATCAGTTTTTTAGAGTCTCCCTCGTCCATGGTCGCCTGGTCCGCCGCCGCGAAGACATCTACCGGCGCTCCTTGTTCGATCTGTTGCAGCAAGGTACGGGAAGCCCCGAAGTTCATGACAACATTGACATCTGGGTTGCTCTTTTGGTACTCCGCCGCCAGCTCTGTAAAGGCGTCGGTCAAGCTCGCCGCGGCGGAGACGTTCAACTCCACCGGCGCGGCAAACGCGCCGCCCGCCAAGGCCAAAATTGCCCCCAGGACCGCCAACCATCGAACACGCCTTACCTTAACACACTCCATCTGTATCATGTCCTTTCACTAATAATTGTGGGTCGCATAAGACGCAACCAAGTTGCATTGTATCATCAGAGGGGCAAAATGTTCAATATTACTTGGCTTTGATATTACTTGGCTTTGGAATATGACCGCATATATTAAGCTGTGGCCGCCGCTTAGCCAATTTTCGTGTTGCGGCTATTTCCTGGATTGTTTTGCCTTTCGAGACCAGTTCGTAGGAAGTCCGCTCCGTCTCGGAGAGAGTGGCGCGGTCTGTGCCTATCGATCCTTTTAGCGTATTAATACCTACTTATAAGTAGTAAGATACAGTTCGCATAGTATTTCCTTGACTATGCAGTCAAAGAAAAAGCTGAATCTCGCAAAGCTCGTAGAAATATTCCACGAGCACCGTTGTAGTCCCGATCTACAACAATTTTCCCATCTTTAATAAATTTCGCGTTTCCAATATCCTTGATTACTCCGTTCCATGAACAGGTTTTAGAAATGTAAACCTCGTTGACGTTCATAACAACCTTTCCATATTCTGAGGCTTTGAATTTCAAGAATTTTTGAAAGCGAAAATGCGCAAAGGTCAGCATCTGCCTGACCGACTTGCTTCTCAATTTGCGCCCTGACTTCTTGCT
>JAIRYN010000015.1 GCA_031267575.1 Synergistaceae bacterium
CTGGCAATCCCTAAAGCTCGAAGAACCACAGCGTAGAGATGAAAGAAGCTCAGGCGCGAAGGTGACGAAAGTAGAAAAAATCTTCGAGATGGCGCACGAGGCAACTCTAAACGCTTTAGCAATGGGTCTTCAGCAGCGAAGCTCCGAACAAGGAGAACGTTCAACGACTATCCCGGAAGGGAGTAGGGATAAGCGTCCCGAAAAGGTAAGCTCTTTGCTTATAGATTTATGAATTTATAGATTTATAAATTTGCAGAGATGAAGATATAGTCTGCGCTCATACGAAAGTATGAGGAGTTCATGAGTGAAAACTCTGAGAACCGGAGAAGTGTAGCGAACTTCTTTGAACACGCAAAAGATAAAGTGGTTCTGATGTTTTAGTGAAACTTGATAATTCGGACATCACCTTGATATAATCGAATATTATGGGGTTTCGGTGTGCCTGAATTTAAGCCTGTGGAGAGTCATATAAGCCTTTATCTTAGGCAAAGAGAGATTCCATGAAACAGGAAATCTAATCTGCGAAGATTAAATACTAAAGCCTAGGAATTATAACGTCTTTTGCATCGGATTACTACGACTCCAACGTAACTGTAGCAGCGGTAAAGTGTGGGAAGAAAACCTGCTTAATAATTCGCAGCTCGCCCAACGTCCTGAACGTGAAAGAATTTCTCACACCTTACGGCGGTAGTGGACACCTTCAGGCTGGATCGGCGGCACTGACGAACCAGGATCCTAGAGAGCTTTTAAAAGAACTAGAAGCCAAGTTGCCTGCTTTCATCATGCCCTTTGATACGGTAGAGAGCGTGATGACTTTTCCTGTGATGGCTGTTTCCCCTGACGCCAGGGTGAGTGAGGCTTACCGTGCCATGTTGCGCTTCGGTTATCAGGCCTTGCCCGTGGCCTTGGATGGAGAGGTCTTGGGGATGATGACGCGCAAAGATCTGGACAAAGCCCATCTTCACGGATTCGACCGCGCCTTAGTCCGAGACTTTATGACCGAAGGCATTATTTCCGTGACGGCAGAGGCCTCCGTCAATGAGGCTCATCGCCTGATGGCCACCTACGGTTTCGAGCGACTGCCCGTTCTACAACAGGGACGCCTGGTGGGACTCATGACGCGAGCCGACTTGGTGCGAGCGCTGTATCAGACATACCGAGTCCGGGGCGAGAAGGAGACAAAAAAGGGCTTTTTATGGATGGAAGACATCAGAAGTCTTTTGGAGGTGTCTTTTCCGTCAGAGATGTTGAGTCTCCTCCGCCGCATCGGAGAAAAAACCCAGAAAATGGATATGAAAGCCTACATCGTGGGTGGCGCGGTCCGGGATATTCTGAAGGGCGAGCGCAATGTGGACCTGGATATCTCTGTGGAGGGAGACGCGGAAGTCCTTGCCCGAAGTTGGAGCGAGGAAGGTTGTCGTGTCACCATTCATGGACGTTACAAGACGGGCACTATCGTTTTTCCTGGGGGGTACAAGGTGGACATCGCCACGGCGCGGCGCGAATTTTACGAGTACGCGGCCGCCATGCCGGAGGTCAGCGGCGACTCCCTGAAACAGGACCTGGCCCGGCGAGATTTTACTGTCAACTCCATGGCCGTTTCTCTGAGTAAGGCAGACTGGGGTACTCTCATCGACTTTTATGGAGGTCGCCGAGACTTGAAAGAGGGGCTTTTGCGCGTGCTTCACAACCTGAGTTTTGTGGAGGACCCTTCGCGCATTCTGAGGGGTATCCGCCTGGAGCAGCGCTTGGACATGAAATTTGAAGACAATGCCCTGCGTCTCCTAAACAGCGCAGTGAAAGGCGGGCTGCTGGAGAAATTGTCCAGTTCTCGCCTGCGGACGGAGGTAGAACTCAACTGCAAGGACCGCCAGCCTCGGAAAATAGCGGAGCGAATGCAGGAGTTGAAGATCTGGGACGCCCTTTTTCCGGGGCTTCGCTTTGGCCCCTCCAACGCCAAAAAAATGCGATATTTGCAAAAATTTTTGTATCACCTAAAAAAAGAAAATTTAAGTGTTTTCAAAGGGATGGAATGGTTGACCTATATAGCGGCAATTTTGTCGGAATCTTCCCTTTCGGTTCGCTCCTCCACTATGGATCGACTGAACTTCACGCCTCAGGAACGGAAGATCTTAATGAACTGTTTTACGTCTCCGCTACCAGTGGAACAATTTTTCAACACGAAAAAAAACTTCAAGAACTCCGAGATTTTTCTTTTTTTGAAGGACTACGATCCGGTTCCACTTCTGTACTGTATGGCAACGTTAAAAAAGATCCCTGTACGGCGCTGGCTTCACCGCCACCTGTTCGTCCTGACCCCTTTAAAAGGAGAACTGAAGGGGGGCGATTTACTGGAAATGGGCTACAAAGCCGGTCCTTGGCTAGGAGGAGTGCTAGAGGGAGTCCGACTAGAGCGTATGGACGGAAGGATCAAAAACCGGGACGATGAACTGCTATACTTACTGGAAATGACACGACGCATTTGACGACAAGAAAAGGAAATACCGAAAGGAATGATCTGGATATGGGTTTTCCCGGCATTGATCTCTATTCTCTTTTAATCAACCTCCCGGCTGTGATATGGGCAATCAGCTTTCACGAGTTCTGCCACGGTTATGTGGCTTATCTGCTGGGCGACCCGACGGCCCATCATCAAGGGCGCCTGACGTTGAACCCCCTGGCCCATTTCGACCTGGTGGGAACCCTGATGCTTTTGTTTTTCCACTTCGGCTGGGCAAAGCCCGTTCCCATCAATACACGCTATTTCAGGAATCCGAGAAGGGATATCCTCTTGGTCTCCCTGGCCGGTGTGGCGGGAAACCTTCTGACTGCCGTGGTGTGTACGCTGTTTTTGCGCTTTTTGGGCGGTCCTTGGATGACGAGGACAGGGCTTCAGGTCGTCTTCATGATGATTTACACCAATCTGGGGTTAGCGGCCTTCAACCTTATTCCCATCCCACCCCTGGACGGTTCCAAAGTTCTTTACTCCTTCCTGCCCTTCCACCTCTTGAAACACTATTACTGGCTCGAACGTTATGGAATTTTCATCCTCTGGGCCCTGGTCCTGACTCGTGCCATCAACGTGATCGTCGGTCCTCTGTTTTCTTTTTTCGCGAGCCTTCTGCCCTTTGGCGATTACTCCTTTCTCTATCGATTTCTATAGCGCGATTTCTATAACGCCGTTTTTCCGGCTTCATCTTGTGATCTTTATGCCGCGATTTTTCTGGATTGGTTTTTTGATTTTTTGAATTGATTTTATAAAATATAAAATTTGAAAGGACTTTCTAAAGATGAATTTACTGCTTTCTAACGACGACGGCGTTCACGCGCCGGGCATTATCGCTTTGGCCAATCGATTGGCCGAGTTGGGGCATACCGTGACGGTTGTCGCTCCTGATCGAGAGCGTAGCGGGGTAGGCCACGCCCTCACCACCACCTCCCTGCATCTCAAAAGCGGACCCTTCCCAAGCTACGATGATCGCGTGAAGACCTTCAAGTGTAACGGGACCCCCGCGGATTGCGTCATGCTGGGGGTGGAAATTGTGGTTCCAGAGGCGGAATTGGTTCTTTCGGGAATCAACGACGGCCCCAACATGGGGAACGACGTTTTTTACTCCGGCACGGTGGCGGCGGCACGAGAGGGTCATTTTGAAAACCGCTGGGCTCTGGCAGCGTCGCTAGTCTCAAAAAGGAACGAGACGTTACATTACAAAACCGCCGTTTACGCGGTCGAAACCCTGCTTGCCAACCTAAACATCCTCTTCGAGGGGGAAAAACACCCCTCGCTCCTGAACGTGAACATTCCGAACGTGCCCCTTGTGGAGCTTCGCGGCTTCAAAATGGCCTCCGCCGGATGTCGCCGTTACCGTGATCGCATTCAGACGGCCGAAACGCCCTGGGGACGAACCTATTGGATACAGGGTATTCCCTACGGAGAGGAGCCGGAGAACAGCGACGTGAGGGTGGTAGCCGAAGGTTTCGTTGCCCTAACCTACCTTCACTACGACACCACAGACTACAGCCTCAATGCTCGTATCGACGAAAATGCCCTGAAGAAAATTCACGAAAAGAATTTACAAAGGGAATAAAACTTAAGTAAATTTCTCACGCGTTAGTTGACAATTGTTCATAAATTACTATAATAAATTTTATTGAAGAGTTTTGTATGAGCCGAAGCCACCAAGCCGAAGGCTCTAATTTTTGTCGGAAGGACGTTTTAATATGGTAAGCGCGAACAAAAAGGGCAAAGTTGTCCTTGCGTACAGCGGAGGGTTGGATACATCCGTGGCAGTGGTCTGGCTTTCGGAGCAGGGTTACGATGTCGTCACCATGACGGCGGATGTGGGGCAAAAAGTCATCGACTTGGAGGCGGCGAAAAGTAAGGCATTACACAGCGGAGCGGTAAAAGCCTACATTTTCGACCTGAAGAAAACCTTCATAGAAAACTTCGTTTGGCCCTCCCTCAAAGCCAACGGCATGTATCAAGGAACGTATCCCCTAACGTCGGCCCTGTCTCGTCCGCTGATCGCCAAGACCTTGGTTGACATCGCTAACAAAGAAGGCGCTGTAGCGGTGGCTCACGGTTGTACGGGTAAGGGGCAGGATCAGGTGCGCATAGAGGTTTGCGCCAACGCGCTGAACCCCAAGCTGGAAGTATTGGCGCCGGTTCGTGATTGGCACTTCAGCCGAGAGGCGGAAATGCAATACGCCATCGACCACGGCATTCCCGTGAAGGCGACGGCGGCCTCGCCTTATAGCATCGATGAAAACCTCTGGGGACGTTCTATTGAGTGCGGCCTCTTGGAGGATCCTTGGAACGAGCCGCCAGAGGACGCCTACGAGGTGACCCAGAATCCTCTGACCGCGCCGGAAACTCCCGACTATGTGGAGATTACATTTGAAAAGGGTTTACCCGTGGCGTTGAACGGTGAGAAGCTGGAAGGTGTGAAGTTGGTCCTTATGCTGAACGAGCTAGCCGGGAAGCACGGGGTTGGCCGAGTGGACATGGTGGAGGACCGGCTGGTGGGTTTCAAGAGCCGCGAGGTTTATGAGTGTCCTGCCCCCATCGTTTTACTCACCGCTCACCGAGCCCTTGAGACGATGGTTCTGGATAAGCGCGTCCTGGCCACGAAAAAAGAGCTGGAGATCAAGTTCGGAGAGCTAACTTATGAGGGATACTGGTACTCGCCTCTTAAAAACTGCATTGACGCTTTTGTCAACGAGACTCAGCAGTACGTCAATGGCACAGTCAAGGTGCGGCTCCATAAGGGTATGGCCGTAGTACGCGGGATGAAAGCGGGTAGGAGCATTTATAAGCACGATTTGGCCACTTACTCCGAGGGTGACGCCTTTGACCACTCCGCCGCCGTTGGCTTCATCAAGATCTGGGGCCTCCCCATCAAGACCTGGACCTCCACTTTCCCCTCTCAGGACAAAACCGAGTTGCCGATTGAGGTGTGATCACCGAAATTAGAGAAAGCACAAGGTAACCGTTCAAACCCTTAATAAAGACGCACTCTTAATAAAGACGCACGGCCGTGCGTCTTTATTGTTGTTGCTATTCTCGTTGCCTTTGTTGTTGCTACTGTCGCCATCACAACAACAATCACCGCAACGATTACTGAAATCCATTTTATGCCCCTCTGAGCTTGAACAATTACGTCAACTTTTTCAACAACTTTTTCAACAACTCTTTCAACAACTCTTTCAATCACATGATCGCCCACATGATCGCCCACATAATCGCCGTCGGCTGCGCACTGGAGTAAAATTACTCCGAGGCTTTTTTAATTAACGCCGAGAAAATTGAGTGGGAGGTTGTCTGATATGATGGGAGTATGGATTGCGCTGGGTATAGCGGCGCTTATAGTGATTTACGTCATCGGCGTTTACAATGGTCTGGTCGTCGCGCGCAACCGTGTTGACGAGGCTTTGAGTGATATCGACACTCTTTTGAAGCGCCGCTACGACCTAATTCCGAATTTAGTAGAGACCGTCAAAGGTTACGCGAAACACGAAAGTGAGACGCTGGAGCGAGTCATTCAGGCGCGAAATTCGGCGATCTCGGCTCAAGGAGGCGGCCTGACCGACAGGGCATCGAAAGAAAACGAGCTTTCGGGCGCTTTGAAGAGCATCTTCGCTCTGTCCGAGGCTTATCCAGATTTGAAAGCCAACCAGAACTTCATGGAACTCCAGGGCGAACTCGCGAGCACGGAGAATAAACTACAGGCAAGCCGCCGCTTCTACAACTCGATGGTTCTGTCTTACAACAACAAGATACAGATGTTCCCGAACTCGATCATCGCCGCGAGGTTCGTGTTTACCCGGCGCGACTTTTTCGAACTCGACGCCGCGGAGGCCGAAGCCGCGAAGAAAGCGCCTCAGATAAAATTCTAGGAGCTGAAACATTATGATGGTCTATGATCACATCGATTTGAACCGGAGGCGCACGGTGCTTATTTTGGCGTTCTTTCCGGTCGCTCTTTTGATTTGTACCGGCTGCGTTTGCGCGTTGCTGGTGAAGTTCGAGCTTTTGGGGCCGATTCGGAGCGCCCAGTTTTGGCCGGAAATATTGCACTTGATCCTGGTCTCGTTCCCCTGGCTAACCGGCACGGCGTTCCTGTGGATATTCTTTTCCTACATGATGGGAGAGAACATCATCCTCAATGCGGCCGGAGCACAGGAGGTGACTCGCGACGACAATCCGAAACTGTACGATAGGGTTGAGAATGTGGCCATTATGGCGGGATTGCCCACGCCCAAAATATATATGATCGACGACGAGTCGCTCAACGCGTTCGCCACCGGCCGCGCGCCGAACACGGCGACCGTGGCGCTCACCACGGGAATCACGACGAAATTAAAACCCGAAGAGCTGGAGGCCGTGATCGCCCATGAAATGGGTCACATAGGTAATCGGGACACGCGGCTGATGATCATCGTCGTTACGGGCATAGCCATGTTCACATTTCTAGCTGAAATAGCCTTCAGGATCGCGCTGAGAAGCGACAGAAGCCGATCAAAAGACGGGGAGCGGGAGCAGGGCAGGCTGGTTTTTTTGGTCGTCGCTCTGGCCCTTTGGATATTTGGAGTATTTGTGGCTCCGTTGATCCGAATGGCTCTCTCGCGTAACCGTGAGTTTTTAGCCGACGCCACATCCGCCCGGATCACTCATAACCCCGACGCATTGGCCGATGCTCTCGAAGCCATATCCCAAGACCCGAGAGTGGAGGTGCTGGACTCCCGCCCGCTGATGGGGGCGTTGTGCGTCGCCAATCCATTGTCCCAAAGCGGCCTGTTATCCGATCTTTATGCCTCGCATCCCCCGATAGAGGAGAGAGTGGACCGCCTGCGCAAAATGGCGCGAGATCTGTAAAGAGTCCGTCCCTGCGGAAAAAATTCTGAATTTTGTCCATGTCGAAATCGTTGGAGGATGTCGAGCAGCGCATCGACGGGCTTTATTAACAAGGGCTTCATTAACAAGCGAAAGAGGCACCGAACATTTATTTGACGCCTCTTTCGCTTGTTTTTTAATTTTCTAGTTTTCTGGTTTTCTAGTTTTCTAGTTGTTCCAAGAACGAACGGCGAGAACCTAACGGCGCCATCGCGTTCTCTACTTCCTAACTTCCTACTTTGTGTTCAGGATGGACTGGATGAGGTCTTTTCCGTACTCCGGCTCGTATTTCTCGTAGATGCTTTTGACCGCGTCTCTGAAGGGAGAAAGATCGGGCTCGGAGACCTGCATTCCTGTATCCTTCAATACTTGAAGCCACTCGGCCTCCATGTCGTTGTCGATGTCTCTATTGTATTTCGCCGCTTCGATTGCGCTCTCGGACACGACCTTCTGCTGTTCGGGCGTGAGTTCGTTCCATATTTTCATGCTCATGAGGATCACGTTGGGAGCATAGGCGTGACGGGTAAGCGAAAGATATTTGTTCGATTCGTCGATGTTATAAGCCACGATGGCGTTCAGCGGATTTTCTTGTCCGTCGATGGTCCCTTGTCGCAGAGCCGCCACAGCTTCCGACCATGCCATCGGAATGGCGTTCGCTCCCAGCGTCGTGAACGATTCGACATAGATCGGATTCTGCATGACGCGAATCTTCAAACCTTTGATGTCCTCCGGTTTCTCCACGGGGCGGACACTATTGGTCAGATTACGGAACCCTCGCTCTCCGTAGGCAAGCCCCTTCCAACCCAATTTTTCCATTGCCTTGAAAAAGTCTGCTCCTACAGGGCCATCCAGGACTTTATACGCGTGTGCCGGGGTCGAAAAAAGGAATGGCAGGTCCAAAACTCCGAAACTTGGAAGAAAGTTGACCACTGGCCCCCCGGTGGTAATGCACATGTCCACCGCGTTCCTGTTGAGGCTCTCCAGCAGTTTGTGTTCGTCGCCGAGGTCCGTGTTCGGATAGATCGTTACCGTGATTTCCCCATTCGAGCGCGCCTCCACCAGTTCCTCGAACTTCAGTGCCACCTCGTGGTAGATGTCTCTCTCGTCCAAGGCGTGGCCAAACTTCAGCTCAACCGCAGCCTCTCCAACCCCCATCGCCGCGAAAAGAAACAAAAACGTTACTATCACACCTAAAAATTTCTTCATATAACACACCTCCGTATATTATTTGCTCGGTTCGTTGAAACGCGACGCAACCGCAGGATACGCCCTCTCAGAATATGTTCTTCAAGAACATGCCACAGCATAACGTGTTTTTCGCTTGAGTTATAGATCATTATACATTAAAATAAATCCCTTTTTATCTGCCTGCTGACCATCGCTAGAAAATGGAAGTGAAGACGGCTTCAGTGGCAAGATTGGAAACTGTTTCGCGCAGCATCCGTTGCCAGGCAAGACGAGTATGAGTTTTGAACTCCCCTTGATACCGAGGTAGAAGCGAGGTAGAAGCTTAGAAGCGCAAGCTTCTACCTCGGTATTGTCTACAGCTCTATTTACCCAATTTTTTCAGATTTTTTAGAGCTTTGGGCACGGAGTCGTTTTGGGCTTTCTGAGTGTTGTGGAGCACAAAGTAGGAAAGAACTTCGACCAAGGTTTGGGCGTGTTGGGTCATGGCCTCGGATTGTTCTGCCACGTCTTGGGCGGCCTGGGCCGTTTCGTCCGTTGCCCGGCGAATGTTGGAAACAGTCTCCACCGTCTGCATCGTGGATTTAGTCGCGCCGTCGATGGCCGTCGCCACTTCCTTGCTGGAAGCCGCCTGCTCCTCCGCCACGGCGGCGATGTTTTGGATGGATTCGTTGGCCTTGTTCATATTCTGAAGAGCCCCGTTCAACTCCGTCTGCGCCCGCTCCGCTTGAGCGAGAGTCTCCACCAGCAGCCGACCCGCTTCGGCGGTGCCCTCAATGCTCTCCTGGGCGCTGCTCTGAAGCTCCGCGATAATCCCGTTGACGTTTTGAGCCGCCCGGGCCGATTCCTCCGCCAGCTTGCGCACCTCCTCGGCTACTACGGCAAACCCTCGCCCCACCTCGCCGGCCCGCGCCGCTTCAATGGCCGCGTTCAGGGCCAAGAGGTTCGTCTGATCCGCGATGCCGGTGATGACGGAGACAAAACTGCTGACGTTTTTGACGGAGGCTACCAACTGCCGCGTTTTGTTTTCGCTCTCCTGGGCGTTGGTGGTTACGTTGTGCATCCCCGCGATGACGTCGTTCACCGTTTGAATGGCTTTATTGGAAGCGTTGGTGGTCTGAGAAATAAACGCTGCGCTGTCCGTCGCCGATTGAGCCACGGTATCGGCTCCAGAACTCATTTCCTCGACGCCCGCGTTGCATTGCTCAAGCGCGGCGCCATTATTTTCGCTCAAAGTGGAGACGTGGTCGACAGAAGCCTTGACTTCTTCCATAAGGGCGTTCGTCTCCTCGGAAATGGTCGACAAGTTCTTGGCGCTGCTGGAAAGGTTACTCATCACGTCCACGACCCGCTGCATACTTTTTTCCTGGTTGCCGATCATGTTGGAGATGGCGTACGCCAAGTGGGCCAACTCATCCTTGCCCTCGTATTGAAACTCCTTCTGCTGGATGGTCAAGTCACCCTCTCCAGCGCGTTTGGCGAGAGCGACAATGATATTCAGGGGCTTGGAGATGCTGCGGGAAATGAGAAGCGCGATCACGATTCCTAAAATGACGGATACCACCGCGCAGACGAACAAAGTCGTAATGGCGTTGTTAATATCGGCGACGCTTCTCGACGAGATGACCGACACTTGATCCCGAGCGAGGTTGGAGGCGTTAGAACTTTCAGTGTTGAGGAGTTGTTCCAGAGGAGCGCTGATGCGTTGTTGTTGTTCGAAATCTACGTGGGCCTGCACATAGTCTTGTAGGTTGGACTCGTAACTTTGGATGTCCTGGCTCATCTGATCCAGAAGACGTTTTGCCTCGGTATCCACGGAGATGAGTTGCAGTTCGTCGATGTCCTTTTCCAAAACCGGAATTAGCTTGAAGGTTTCGCTCATCAGGCGGGTATCGTTGGCAGCTATCGCTCTCTGTATCTCAAGGCGCATGGTCTGAATCTCGACCAAAATGTGTGTGCTTTTCTGAAGGCGGTTGAGTCGTCCCACGATAGTTCGTCCCACGATGCTGTTCGTGTTCATGCTCGTCACCGAGTTCTCAACAGTTTTCATGTAAGCGGACATTATTTCGTTAGCGCTTTCGTAAATCGCGTTTCCTTTCTCCACCGCGTTGAGGTAGAATTCCTTCTTTCTCTGAAGATCGATCAACATTTTATCGACGACGTCCACGAAATTCTTGTAGGGTTCAACGAACGTATCCTGAACGTACCGCGGAATTTGGAGCGTCGAATCGGTCTTGCCCCAAGCCAAGAGGGCGTCGATGTTTTTCTGAACAAACGGCTCTTTTTCCTTCACATTCACAAAGGTCGCTTCCGTAACCTCGGACTGCGCCCGGCGTACGGAAAGCAAGTACTCGTATAAGTTCCGTTCCATCGTCGTTGTCTCCTGCATGACGACGACGACGACCCGCGCCAGTTTCTCGCTGCCCTGTCTGACGGCGGCAATGTTTCTCCACGTCACGGCAACGGTCGCTATAAACACCAACAGAAGCAACCCGAATCCCAACAGCAACTTGAAACTGATTTTGAAATTTCTCCACATTATTGCCATCCTCCTCAATGTCTTTAAAAATCGCCATAATTATTCACGTTTAGAGGGACGAAGCCCGTTGGCAAAGAATCTAAGCGATCGGACCGAAGGTTTAGCATTTGCTTCGCTCGTTGGTCGGCTGCTCATCGTTTTTTCGTTGAGGGGTTTCGGGGAGCAGACAGCCGATTTTGGGATATCTAGAAATTTTTCCGGTTTGGTGAACAAATCGACATTGGATAGGCGTACGCCAAAAGCTCTTTTCCCTCCTGGGTGATGGTCATGCCCCTTTTCGAGCGCAAAAGTAGAATGATTCCCAACTCCATCTCCAAATTTTTCACAAGTATGCTGATGTTGAGCTGAATGATATTGGGTTGAGTGATGAACAGTTGTTTTGCCGCCTCGCTGAAAGAGCCGCACTGTTTGCACTGTTCTATGGTGATGATAATCGAAGCTGTTGCAAAGTCATCCTCGCCCCTTCTCCCGTCATAAATTTTTCTTATGGTTCACGGTAAAAATATACAGTATCCGCGTTGATTTTAAAAGCGAGATAATGATCTATCAATAAAATCCATCGGTTTTGTCCGGTATAATTGCAGGAGGTGGGAATTTGGGAAAAAATTGTTTTTTTTAACCCGTTCCGTATATGTCGGAAATGAGAAAACTTGGATTTAGCAATCCGCTGGTTATGATCTGCGATCACAACCAGCGCTGAAAAGCACTGAAAAGCAAAAGAGAGGGAAGCGAACGCTTCCCTCTCTTTTGCTTTTCTAGCTTTCTGGCAGAGACCTACTCTTCCGTATGTACCCCATACAGTACCATCGGCGCGGTCGAGCTTAACTTCCGGGTTCGGCATGGATCCGGGTGTGACCTCGACGCTACTTCCACCAGAAAATCTATTTCCTGGATTAAAGCTCAGGGAGGCAGAGCTCACTGATAAAACAACCAAAAGCAGCCTCCACTGAAACTCCAGCTTTCTTTAATACCCCATACACTTACTTTATTCTCTCTCTCAAAAAAACAGAATACAACCACAACATGGAGAAAAAAGCCTCGATGTATTAGTACCGGTCAGCTCAACGCCTCTCAACGCTTACACCCCCGGCCTATCTATCCGGTCGTCTGCCGGACATCTTACTTCCTTTACGGAATAAGGTATCTCATCTTGAAGTTGGCTTCCCACTTAGATGCTTTCAGCGGTTATCCTTTCCGAACATAGCTACCCGGCTTATGCGGCTGGCGCCACAACCGGTTCACCAGCGGTTCGTCCATTCCGGTCCTCTCGTACTAGGAACAGCTCTCCTCAAATACCTTACGCCCATGGTGGATAGGGACCGAACTGTCTCACGACGTTCTAAACCCAGCTCACGTACCGCTTTAATGGGCGAACAGACCAACCCTTGGGACCTGCTTCAGCCCCAGGATGCGATGAGCCGACATCGAGGTGCCAAACCACGCCGTCGATAGGAACTCTCGGGCGAGATCAGCCTGTTATCCCCAGGGTAGCTTTTATCCGTTGAGCGATGGCCCTTCCATTCGGCACCACCGGATCACTAGCACCAACTTTCGTTCCTGTTCGACTCGTCCGTCTCACAGTCAAGCCACCTTATACGCTTACGCTCTCTTCGCGCGATTTCCATTCGCGCCGAGGTGACCTTTGCGCGCCTCCGTTACTCTTTGGGAGGCGACCGCCCCAGTCAAACTGCCCGCCTGGCAATGTCCCGCTTTGTGTTTCAACAATCGCGGTTAGAATTCCATCATATAAAGGGTGGTATCCCAACGTCGGCTCCTCCGATACCAAAGTCTCGGACTCTATGCCTCCCACCTATCCTGTGCATTACATGACAAAATCCAATACCAAGTTACAGTAAAGCTCCATGGGGTCTTTCCGTCCCACCACAGGTACCTGGCGTCTTTACCAGGACCACAATTTCACCGGGCTTACCGTCGAGACAGCGCACAGATCGTTACACCATTCGTGCAGGTCGGAACTTACCCGACAAGGAATTTCGCTACCTTAGGACCGTTATAGTTACGGCCGCCGTTTACTGGGGCTTCATCTCAAAGCTTCG
>JAIRYN010000016.1 GCA_031267575.1 Synergistaceae bacterium
GGTGGTTGATAGTAAAGTATTGAGATAAAGTTAGGATAGTATGTCCAGGAGTGAAATAATTGTGTTGCATGATATTTTATGAATTAAATGAATTATCTGAATAGGAAAACTATTGTTTATGTACATTGAAAATTTGGCTTTGGGGGTCATATTTTAGAAAGAACCTAAAGCGGTTGGCGAGTATTTAATCGTACCAAAAACCGTACTATTAGGTTAAGGTATTTTCTAGTAATGCTAGGATTTGCAGTATTTTATATCATTATTTCGAATCCCGCTGGGACCGCCAGTTGTTACAAATACTACAGTAGAAGAATATCTTCGTATAGACGTATGGGAAACCGAGTGGGATATCCTCGAACGTAAATTATACGCAGAATGGTTAAGTGTGCACAAAAATATCCAGCGCGATAATGTGTCTCAAAACTCGCAGGGGTCGAATATGAATATATCAAAAATGAATTGCTGGAAGAAGTACAGGCTTGTCAAAAAGAACTACTCCTTTATCGTGCTGAACTGGAATGTAAATTTGGGATCATTTTTCTGATGACCTTTAGTTTTCCTGCATTTTATTCCAGCGATGTCGATTGCTTATTTTATACCTCTGTTTGAGAGAATCCCGAAAGATTACGCTAAAGCGATGAGCGATGAGAAAGCCACACGTAGGCTTGGACACCATCAGAGGATAACAACGATGCCGAAAGTAAAATGCGCTCATTCTCACCAAAAAACGGTTCAGAGAAAATGTCTCGTAGTTGGAGGGTATATCTGTTCTTTTTGTTGTGATTCCAATTTATTGAAAGAAAATTTATTGAAAGAATTTGACTGTCCTACTGACTGTGATTACCTTGGAAACGAAAGTTTCTATCAAGAATCCCAGCAGGGAAAAGAATTCAGAAAGCTATTGGCAAGCGTTCCTTGTGGACAATTCGATGATATACTTCGGGATACCAGATACTTGGAGATTGCGTTTGAAATTGAAAAGAATGCAGCCGCTGCTTATGCTAATGGTATCTATGCTTTGAACGATGAGGAAGTCAAAGAAGCGTATTACGAGACATACCATAAAAGATGTCGAATTCACTCAGGGATTGCAAGAAAATAAACCTTACAAGTTATCCTAAATTTTTATATTAATATAGTGGAGGTGTAATTATTTTCCATGTATCCAATACTATCAAACTTTATCTTAACTTGCCAAGATTATTTTTTTGTAATCCCTTAGTAAAAACAATGCAGGCTTTAAATGCCTTCAAATGCCTTCAAAGGAGGTTTTCATGTCTACTGAGAACAAGCAATGTAAATTGGCTATATTACGGGTTTCAATAGTTTGTGTGTTTTTGCTTTTCATGTTTACGCCTTGCTCAGAAGCTTTGGACGTGAGAACAGCAAAAGAGCTTAAAGAAGCGTTTGAAGATAAAAAAATCACAGATGTTCGAATCATATCTTCTATTGAGGGTAATTTTATTATCCCCAAGTGGGTGTCATCTCTTATAGGTGCTTTTGACAAAGAAATAGTCATTACACCTGAAGATGTAAAAAAACCTGTTTTCGATGCAAATAGTGGACTATATGGGGCTAGCGATACTTTGAAAATTAGTAATCTTACTATTGTATGTGATGGTGATAAAAGTAATATGAATGTGGGTATCAATCTCAATTCATTGACAAAACAAGTTTATGTAGAAAAAGTAATTTTTAAAGGGAAAGCCGACAGCAAAAAAAATATTTCTGGAATTTATCCAAGTAACAACGCAAGTTTACGAGATTGTACTTTTGAGAACCTAACGTGGGGGGTTTATGCTATCTCAGGTTCCAATTCTATATATGATATCAGTATTACAAGTTCTTCTTTCCAAAACGTCGCCCAAGCATTCGCGGCAAATGAAGAGAGGGGAAAGGTTAATATAGTCAATGGAAAAGGACAAAAACTTTACTCTTGGATATTTCTCCACAAGGCAGGAAGTATGACAGTCACTATAGATCAGGCATCAATTAATAACACGTCCAATGCTGGTTTTGCACATAGATATTTGGATAAACAAGGATATGACCGTCGTGGAGAAAAAACGGAAATATCTAAGTATATAGATGACTATGATCAAAAAAAAGATTCTCTGCGCAATGATCCATTTATTGACAATACTTACATTCAGAGTATTAAAAGACAAAATGACTATGATGCTGCGTTAGTTCAGTTGAAACGCGAACTACAAAACGAATTAAGAGAGATTGATTTTAGCGATAGCGATGCTTTCGATATGCAACTTCATATCCGCCGTAGTATTACTCTTTATTATCTTTTGGCCGACTGTCTAAGCGATTTTGATTGGGAAGCAAGTGTTAAGCGTTTTATTTCCGATGAGACACTGCGAAAAGCAATTTTATATCAGTGTTTATGGAGTTATGATCAGTTGGCAATGCTAGAATTGAGTACTCCTAATATCTTTTGGGGGAATAGCGATAACATGCGCACTGTCTTTACAAAGTTCGATGTTTCTCTGGCAGACAGGATTTTTAGAGATAATCTTTATATCTTCCGCGACTGGCTGGAAGCTCTAGCTGGCACTGAAAAATTAATGGAGAAGTTGAAAACAGACGCAGAAGGTTATTTTGAAGACGTTGAATATATCAGAGACCTCAAAGTCATTCTACGCAAAATCTATGATCTGCAAATTGTTGCTTCTCGTCTTGTCCGTGTAGCGTTTTTCGATATACCGATGCAAACGGCCTTTACTATAAGTTATAGTAAAACGGTGGAATCCGTAAAAGATAACAAAGGTCTCTTTGGCAGCCTTTCTGACAAAGGAAAGGATCGTATTATTCAAATTGCAAGAGAAATTGCTCCTTTTTATACCGTTTCACAACAATTGTGTATATTGAATTCCACCAATGATTTACGCATGGAACTAATACGAGAATGGAAAACGGCGTTGAAAAAAGATAGTGACGAAGAAATGAAGACCTATCTTGCAACTGACGCAGACATTATGCGAGAAGCAGAACGTATTGAGAAATTTTACCATAGTTGGAGATGAAAATGAAAAAGTTT
Source organism: Synergistaceae bacterium (assembly GCA_031267575.1). NCBI lineage: Bacteria > Thermotogati > Synergistota > Synergistia > Synergistales > Synergistaceae > Synergistaceae bacterium. Next base: position 3,050 of record JAIRYN010000016.1, read on the forward strand.
AAAAATGATGTTTGGGGGATATTGCGAGTCTTTTTCGTTATTTTTTGTTGTCTAACTTGGGGATTTCCGGCTTATGGATTACCTGAACAAGGACATACAGCGCTAGCGAATAAATATATTTGGGGATTGACTACCGAAGCGAGTAAGAATATCCATTCAGCTATTATTGATAAAGTGCCTTGGCGAAATAGTACTGGGACAATGAATCATCGAGAACTCTGGGGGCATTCCGATGATTGGTTTTATAAAGGGAAATTGCCGAAGGAAGCTGTTTTGAAAGATATTTGTAGAGTTATTGGTGAAGAGAATCCCCAATGGACGGTTCAAGAGGTTGAGAAATATTCTCTGAAACGCTATCGTGAACTTGTTTCTCAATCTGGTCAAGAGCGTATAGCAGAAGAATTACAGAAACATTTTTCGTTCCTCTCCCGTAAAGAAGCGATGGCTGTAGCAGAACAGGCTCATGCTGCTCATATTGTGGGAGATGCGAAAACGGCAGAAGGGGCAAAACTGAATAATATTCACAGAGTCCAAGATACATTAAGGCATCCACCTCTTGAAGCTATAAGTGCAGAAAACAAAATGAATCTTGATTTCACAATGCGTAATGTTGCAATGAACGGGAAAGATTTTTCTCCTGCTGTATTTATAGGAGGAGCACCCAATTTTGAACGTCTTAAAGTTGAAGGTTTTATGCGTGATCAGGGGCTGAAAATGTATAACCCCCCCAACAAAGAGAACATCGGCGTAGTTTTTGAGGGGCGTAATTATCTTTACAAAATGGATCACGGAGACATCAGAAAAGCTCTAACACAAGCGAATAATAGTGAATTAAGGATTATACTTCCAGACGATGAGTATAATAAATTCATTTCAAATTCCCGTAATGCAGATATAGTAGATAGGGTTATTCCTGAGTCCATGGTAACAGGAAAATCTAACACAATAAAAAATAGCCAGTTAATTCTTCAAAACGAAGTACAAGCCAAAGCAGATGAAATAGCAGCATCTCAAAAAGATTTTATTGCTAATGTTCGTAAAAGCATAATAAGTAAAGCTGCTCCCTATATGCTGGGTGGAGCGATAATGGCTATCTCTGGAAATTGGGATGTGCTTAATGCGGCTTATCAAGGTGAAGAAGAATGGGAGAAAGCTCTTAAACGTACAGCAACTGATTTTGCAGGATATACCGTTACCCCGATGATGATTGATGGCGTGTTAGCCAAAGCAGGAAATAACGTAGCGGTTATGGTACCTCTGAAAAATGCCGGTTTAGGTTATACAATAGGCTATTTTGCTTGGGGAAGTGGGAAAGAATACTTCACCTTCCAAACTGGAGATATTACCTATGAAGAGATGCTGGAACGCCTCGAAAATCGTGGGAAGGGAGCCGTAGCCCAGGGAGCTATGATTCCCGCCAATATGCTCGTCTTAAAAATTTTCGGTGGAGGAGCAGCTTGGGTTGTTCCGGTTGTCATTATTAGTGGAGGATATGTTTGGCAAAGAGGGACAAAGTGGTACCAGAATAAAATATGGGAACAGACGGTTTACATGGATGATGTACTTGCTATTTTAGGGCCAGATTTAGTGGAAGACTTCACATTGCTTACTCCAGAAAGAAGAGATTCATTGGCTGAACCCGAACGAAGATTTTCCTTTGCTGAACCTGAACGAAGAGATTCTTTGGCAGAGCCAGAACGTCGATCTAATTTCCTTGATCCATGAGATTTATCCATGAGATTTATCCATGAAATTTTAATATAACATCAACTATCACTTTGAATCCGAGGCCGCTTATCCTTTCCCAATCAGGATAACGGCCTTTTTGTATGGTCTGCTATAATCTTCTCGTAGGTGGAGATGAAAATCTCCGAGGAAGGAATGCCGATGGTCTAATGTGGTTTTATTGACAAAAGAGATTAATGTAATAAAGAGATTAATGTAATATGGATTCCTGAAGAATATTTGGATACGATTCATTCAGGTTTAAATACGATTTATTCAGGTTTAAAAATGATGAATTGATACATGAAACTTGAAAATTGATGGATCATGAGAGACTTTTCGACTCCGTAGTTTCTGGATATGGATTATTAAAATCGGTGAGTTGAGTAAGAGATTTATTCTATGAGTCTAGCTTTCAAAAAGACGAACCGGTGACTTTTAATCCGGGTGTCGAGGGTTCAAGTCCCTCACGGCTCACCAAGCGCGGTCCCATCGTCTAGGGGCCTAAGACACAGCCCTTTCAAGGCTGTGGCGTGGGTTCGAATCCCGCTGGGACCGCCAAATATTATCAAGTATTATAAACAGGATTACAGAGATCACCTGCTGAGAAAGACAGGTTTTTTGTTGTCATATTTGGGTATATATTTCCGTCTATGTGACAATAGGGGAGTGAACGTCCGATTTCTCGACATAAAAAGTTCATTGCTGAACTTCAAAACAACGCAATAAAAAACGTTCGGGTAGTCCTTGGGCGCGAAGATCTCTTTGAGGTTGTTCGCGCCCATGTTTTTTGTTGATTGGAAGGAGTTTTTAAAATTTTAGTAGGGAGGCCGTGTCCAAGTCATAAACGCGTCGCGTAGTCAGGAGGTGGTTTCATGCAAATCAATAGACTTTTCGGCATCGTGTATATTTTGATGAACAGAAAGGCGACTGCCAAAGAACTGGCCAAACGTTTCGAGGTGTCTGTCCGAACGATTTACCGGGATATCGAGGTGTTATCGTCCACCGACATTCCGATTTATACGGCGCGGGGAAAGGGTGGTGGAATTAACCTGATAGACGGTTATACCTTGGATAAATCCATTCTGTCGGAGAGCGAACAGACGGAAATACTCCTTGCTTTGCAGAGTTTATCGGCCACACAATATCCAGCGATAGATAAAATCATACGTAAGCTAAGCAGCCTCTTCAAGAAAGAAGATCTCCAGTGGATCGATGTCGATTTTTCTTTATGGGGCGCCGACAAAAACACAAATATTTTCAACCTGCTGAAAGCCGCTATCGTCGAACGTCGGGTAATATGTTTTGAATACTATAATTCTTTGGGCGAACGAAGCGGGCGGAAAGTCCGGCCTGTAAAGTTGGTTTTCAAGCACAATTCCTGGTATTTGAAGGCATTCTGTCTGTTAAGAAATGAATGGCGAACTTTCAAGATATCGAGAATGTACGGGATACACAAAACCGAAGAATTTTTCAGTGATATCCCTGCTGAAACATTGCTGAAAGGAGTGTCAAAATCCCTGTCGGCTACGTGGGTCGAAGTGTGCATGAGGATAGCTCCCGAGGGGGCTTACAGAGTCTTTGACGACTTCGAAAAAAACGAAGTCAAAAAAAATCCGGACGGTTCTTTCACGGCTATATCGTTTTTTCCGGAAGGAGAATGGCTGTTCAACCACATCCTTTCTTACGGCGTTTTGGGCGAGGTTATTTCACCGGAACACATCCGCAACGGCGTCCTGAAAAGATTGAAAGACAACATCAAGAAATACGAAATCGAGAAATACGAATGAGGTCGCTTTCAATTGTCTCGATTGTCTCGATTGTCTCGGCCAAATAACGATAACTTGCCATAATGCCGTCAGGTTATCCCCTGTATATTCAGATTATGACATCGCGTCAAAAATAGGAGGGACTTGAAATGGACGATTTTTTAGATCTCTGCAAAAAACGGCAAAGCTGCCGGAAATTTTCTTCGCAGCCGGTCGAACATGAAAAATTGGCGCTATGCGCGGAAGCGGGACGTTTGGCGCATTCCGGATGCAACGCTCAACCGTGGAGCTTTGTTGTCGTCGAAACTCCAGACAAAGTCGCCAAGGTAGGGAGGTTATGTCAACAGCTCAACCAAAATGCCTACATTGGCGACGCGAGCGCGTTCATCGTCATTTTGGAAGAACATGCCGTTTTAAGCCCGGTCATTCGCTGCTTTATCGACAGTCAGTACTACGCGAAAGGCGACCTGGGCGCGGCCACGGCCTATGTTTGCCTGGAAGCCGCGACGCAAAATTTGGTAAGCTGTATCGTCGGCATCTATGACCGGGAAAAAATATGCGCGTTGCTGAATATCCCGATGGAAAAGCAGTTCGGGGCCGTCATCGCGCTCGGATACCCTGCGGACAACTCTATCCGGTCCAAAATAAGAAAACCGTTTGAGGACATCGTCCGATTTCTCTGACGGCCAACGGGGAGCGAAGGTAGAGACGGCTGTACGCCTCTACCTTCTGATCGCGTTTTCCATGGCCTCGACGAGGACCTTGACGCCTCCCGGTCCTCCGGGGCCCAATGCGCTGTCGCCTAAAATCACCCAGCCGCGCTTGCCTTTCAGAAACGCCACGATGTTTTTCAAGTCGCCCTTCACCCGGACTTCCTGCCGCGTGACGGAGACGCTCCGCAGTCCCGCCGCCCCGCCGCAATTGCGTATCGCCGTCAGGTCGGCCAGGTAGCGCGCCGGCTCCGGCAACGGACCAAAGCGATCTTCCATCTCCTCCCTGAGCAAGACGACCTCGTTCAAATCCGCCGCTTTCAAAAGGCGCCGGTAGAGGGTAACACGCACGCCGTCTTGAGGGATGTAGAAGGCTGGGATAGATCCTCCTTGGTCGAAAGAAAGCTCCGTCTGAGCGGTAACCTGCCCTCGCAGCTTGGCGATTTCCTGCTCCAACATGCGATAAAAGAGGTGAAAGCCGCCCGTTTTGTTGTTTCCGTGTTGGTGAGTTCCTCCAATTTCCCCCGCTCCCCGAATCTCCAAATCACGCCTGGCCAGGCTGTAGCCCGATCCTAGTCCCGTCAGGCTGGAGATGGCTTCCAGCCGATCGACTGTCTCCTTGCGGAGCGCTTCGTTCTCAGGGTAACAAAAGTAGGCAAACGCGCTTTCTCCCCGGCGGCCCACGCGTCCTCGGAGTTGGTACATTTGCGCCAATCCCAGTTCTTGAGAGTCATCAACAATGATGGTATTGGCTGTGCCCACGTCGAGCCCGCTCTCGATGATGGTGGTGCAGAGCAAAATATCGATTTTACCGCTGTAAAAGTCGAGCATCGTGGTTTCGAGTTCCCGTTCGAGCATCTGGCCGTGCGCGATCCGAATCCTCGCGTCTGGGAAGAAGGCCGACAACATCATTTTCTGCTGCGCCATCCTGGAGATCCGGTTGGTGACGAAGTAGATCTGTCCCCCTCGGGTCAGCTCGCGGGCAATGGCTTTGCGAACCAGGGAGATCTGCCATGGACCCGCGTAAGTGATGACAGGCAGGCGATCATCCGGAGGCGTGGAGAGCACGGAAATACCCCGCAAGCCCCGCAGGGAAAGCGCCAAAGTGCGAGGTATGGGTGTGGCTGAGAGACTCAAGATATCGACGGCCCCGTAGACACGTTTCAGGGATTCTTTGTGCATGACTCCGAAACGGTGTTCCTCGTCGATGACCAAAAGCCCCAGGTTACGGAACCCGATTCCCTTCTGGAGTAGCTTATGGGTCCCGATCACGATATCGACGGCCCCGCTCATAGCGTCCTCCAGGGTGCGGGTCACATTCGTCTTCGTAACGAAACGTGACAAAAGCCCGATTTTGATGGAAAAACCGGACATGCGCGCCGTGAATGTCGTGTAGTGTTGCTGGGCCAAGATTGTGGTCGGAACGAGAACGCAGACCTGCTTTCCCGCCGCAGCCGCTCGGAACGCGGCGCGCATGGCTACCTCCGTCTTGCCGAACCCCACGTCACCCACCAGGAGCCGATCCATCGGAAAGGGTTGGTTCAAGTCCTCCATAATATCGGTCACAGCCTTGAGCTGATCAGCTGTCTCAGTGTGGGGAAAAGCTGCCACGAAGTCCTGATAGAGGTCGTCAATGTTCTTCATGGGCTCCCGGCGTTCCAGTTCCCGCTTGGCGAATAATTCCATCAAAACGCGGGCTTCCTCCTTGGCTTTTTCTCGGTCTTTCTCCACCGATTTGCGCCACCGAGTCCCCGTTAAGGTGTCCAGGGAAGTTTCGTCTCCCTCGTGCTCGCCTAGAAGCGTCAGCTTGTTAAACTGGAGCGCGGGAACGAGCAGTCGTTTGTTTTCCGCAAACTCCAGGGTGATGGCGTCTAAGGTCTCTTTGCCCACCACGGTCTCCTCGATGCCCCGAAAAACCGCCACGCCGTAGTCCTCGTGCGCGACCAACTGTCCGCTCGTCAGTTGGTCGCGCCACTCCGCCGGAGCTCGCCACGTGGTTGAAAGCACGGCAGAGGAAACGCCGGACAACTCCCGGTCGGAGAGGAAGGCCCGCTTCCCGACCCGGTCGATGAAACCTGAGGAAAGCTGTCCGAACCGTAAGCCAATAAAGGGCGCGACGGAAAAAGGCCCGCTTTCCTTGTCCAGAAAGCGGGGATTGGAGGTCACGGCCTCGATGACGTAGCCCTGCTCGCGCAAGTCATCACAAAAACGCAGCAGTTGGGCAAGGTCGCCTTTGAAGAACGGAAAATCATCCAAGCCGAGTTCTGCGTCAGTCATTTCCACGGCGCGGCTGACGCGCAGGCGTGGGTAACGGGCCAAAATGACGAAAACCTCATCCCAAGCGGGGATGGAGTCCACTCTGGCTTCTTTAGAAAGCTCCTCCCACAACCAATGATAGGAGTTCGCCTGGCTTTCGATCTTTTGGGGTTCATAGAGCACGACGTGGGTATCCGAAGGCAGAAGAGACACGAATGAGGCGTTCTTGGCGGCGGCGACGCTATGCAGTTCTACGTCCTCCAACTCCGCCACTCTCTTCTGAGTGCTAGGATGGAAGGCACGGATGCACTCCAGGGTCTCATCGAAGAATTCGAACCTCAGGGGCAGAGCGTGGACGGGGTCGAAGATATCCATGATGAACCCTCGGAGGATATATTGCCCTGGCGACCAAACCAAATCTGACCGTTGGTACCCGCTGCGCTCCAGCCAGGCGACTAAACGATCTCTGGTGTAGTCCTCGCCTCGCTGGAGCAGCAGTTCCCCGTCGCCCAAAAGATAAGGAGCCATCACCGCGCCCGCCGTCGCGGCGAGCACGCCGCCCTCTCGGACCCAACGCTGGACCGTCTCCCCTCGTTGCAAGAGCAACGGGCGATTGCCGATAGTTTGGGCGGTCAGGGGCAATTCGTTCAAAAGATAAATAGGAACATTCGGGAAAAGGTTCTTGCGGTCCGACGTGAAATCTATTGCCTGTCGCGTATCAGGAAACAAAGCCAATATGGGGTTTTTAGCCCCATCCCCACAGCTCCAGGCGTAAGCCTTACCGTCCGACCGGTCGTGGACCTGTCCTCCTTCCGCCCACAGATCTTCGTGAACGCCGTTCAAGTTTCCAACTTGGATTCGCGTCTCTTTCCAGTCTCGGCGGAATTTCGTTAAATTCATCGTCACAATGGATGCCTTTGCTCTCTGGTTAACATTTTTTCATCATGAAGCGTATTTGGGAGCTTGCCTTACCGATCCTTTCAGCATTGTCGAAACGCGCAGCCCTGTTAGTTATCTTTAAACCCCGAACAAGGAGTCGATGCTTTTGAGGTGTATGACTTTAGAGGAGTCTCTCTGTTTGGCCTCTTCTTCGGAGAGAAACCTGACATCCTTTACTTTAAAAGATGAGAGAAACTCCGGAAGGTTTTCCAAATATTCGAGCCCCATATCCACCAAGTCTGAGAAATCCGCCGCTTTCGAGATGCACCGTTCGTATTTCGGGATATTGCCGGCTAGGAGGGCGTGAAATGCCCGATTTTCGTTTTTTTTGAGTTCCGCGTAATCTTCCCGTAGCTTCAGAGCGACCAAGCGCTGTTCCCTTTCCAGAGAGGCCCTTCCTCCAAAACTTTCGTTGATCATATCTTTCATCAAACGCGCTTTTTCCTCCTCAGGAAGTGAGGATTCCAGCATATTTTCAAAATCGTCTCTGCGGCGTTTTATGTCTTCCTTGTCTTTTTGCAGAAGGGACTCGATCTTCTTGTTTACGTCCTCCTGGCTGAGGTAGTCCAAGATTTTGGAGGGAAGCAAGATGCCCCTCATCATTGTGGACTCTGCCATACACGTCACTCCTTTCCTATAAAAGCTTCGGGGTTCTCCAAAGCGTTGTTCAACACTTTTTTTCGTATCTCTTGAAACTCTTTTTTTTGCTTGTTATCCTTGAATGTAGGCCATATGTGAAGGAAAAGCATCCCCATGGCCATTTGAGACTCTACATGACGAATGCCTTTCAAAACTCTTTCATGCTTAACGGATGAAGGGTCCAAAGTCGTCAGAGTCTCCTTCAGACGAGACAACAGACGGTAGTCGAGAATTAGCCTCGCGACGCTATGTCTGAGAGCCGGACCGGGACCTTCGTAATTATCCAGAATTTTCAGCATGATCTTGTTGAGGTGCTCCTCGCGCGTTTTTTCTGGTAGATCTTTCAGCCGGATGAACTTTTCCGTGTCATCGTCGTCAGTATCGTCTTCTATATTATCGACTCTTTTGATGGCAAAAAATTCTACAGCCGTTTCCAGAACCCTGTCCATAATGAGAGCGCGCAAATGTCGTTCGTCCTCAACCGCGTCAAGGTCAAACTCCGCCAGTTGCTCATATAACAAGTCCAGGTAGTGTCCCAAGCGCTCCTTGTTTTTGCCGGAGAGTTCTTCATTTTTAAGTTTCTCTATAAAATCTCTATCGATAGATTTCTTGCCCATTTCTGCACCGAACCTTACAAGTTTTTTTGCCTCAACTAAACCGCATTATACCTCAAAGCCCCAAAGACAGGAGAAAAATTTTCAGCGTCATTTGACTTCCTTGGCGTCTCGCATACGAATAAGGGGGAGGCCGAAGCCTCTCCCCCCTCATGCCTGGAGATTCAACTGCTGACCTACACCCAAGGACTTCAGAAGCCCGGCGAGAGTTTCCTGTTCAACGTCCATGACGTTCTTCAGCATTGCCGTCTGCACTTCCGTCGCTACCTTGGCCGAGGCCATCTCCATAGAGGCACGTGCGATGCCATTTGTGATGTCCATGATCCTCGGTCACCTCCTTTGCACCTCGATTTAAGTATCGGCCTCTGCTATGATATTCTGTATAGCTTTATGACATGTTTTTACATGGCACGTTTTTACAAGGAAGAGGGAAGAGGGAAGAAGAAAGGAGGAGCGAGAGTGAACTACCTGAGTTTCGCGGGTTGGTTATTGTTCGCGACCTGGATACTGGCGGACTCGGTTCCGAGGTTCGTTTTGCCGCGTTTGCACGCTATCTACGATGCCCTAGAAGAACTGGCATCCGGGGGATGGGGAACGGGGCGCTGGGGAAGCCCTTTATCGCTGGTTATTCAAGTTGTTCTATCGGGCTTTCTCGCCTACCTTCTGACGATCTGGTCCGTGTGGTGCGTCCTCCGATGCTTTACTTACACCCGATTCCCAGGTACCTCCGGTGTGCTTTACTTCGGCGTTGGCTTTCTTTGTTGCGAATACGCTCTGGGCAAGATGGCGAGAGCCGGCAGGTACAGGGGATTTTTTATGTCCGTCTTTCACTACGCCATGGGCATGGGGGCTTTCGTCGTGTTCGCCATGAATCCCCTTCCGATCAAAGACTTCTACTCCTGGCTAATGCGCTTGATGGGAGTGGATTTTTGAGATTCGCTTGAAGTGACCTAAACCGTCTCAAAAAAGAACCGTCTCAAAAAAGAATGGTAGGAATGCCCATATGGAAGAAATGCCCATGATGATACCTGAGGGGCTCAAGATGACCCCGTGGCTTGCTCAATATAAAAAATGGAAGGAAGAGTACCCCGACGCGCTCTTGCTTTTTCGCATGGGGGATTTTTACGAGTGCTTTTTCGACGATGCCCGCGATGCCTCTTTGATTCTGGAGATAACCCTGACCAGCAGGGACTCCGAGAAAAATATTCCTATGGCCGGCGTGCCTCATCACGCGCTCTCCATGTATCTGGGACGCCTGGTGAAGGCCGGGCGGCGGGTGGCGATATGCGATCAAATCGGAGAACCTAACGGCAAAACCATTGTAGATCGGCGCGTGGTGCGCGTCGTTACCCCCGGAACCTACGTGCCGGAGGAAAGTGAGAACACAGGTCGTTTGGCGGCGGCGGCGCTGGTGCCAGGAAAAAGAGAAGACGACGGCCGCTTGGCACTGGCGCTTTTGTCCACGGAGACGGGACGCCTCGAAGCGGGGACCCTTCCTTTGAACGAGGCCGCGGCGTTTTTGTCCGCCTTCGCCCCCGGTGAGGTGCTCTACCCTTCTGGAGTTAAGGCCGAAAAGTTCCCCTCCGCCTTCCGCGCTTTTTCTATGCTGCCCCGACCCAACGAACTTTTCAAAACATCCACCGCTGTAAGCCGTTTGAAAACCATCTTACCCGCACCGTTGGCAAGCTATGGCATCGCGGAAGACGACCCCTGCGTGGGAGCGGCTTGGGCGGCTTTGGATTATCTGTCCTCCACACAGTTCAGCTCGGTCCGTCACGTGTTGCGCGTCACTCCATTCCGACTAGGAGACTATATGCGTCTGGACGAGGCGGCTCAAAAAAATTTGGACCTGACGCCGGAGAGCACTAACGGAGACCACTCTCTTTTTTCTTGTCTGAATCGATGCCGCACGCCTATGGGACGACGGACGCTGCGCGACTGGCTTCTGCGCCCTCTGCTGGACGTTAGGGCCATTGGCAAACGGCAAGACTACGTCGGTTGCTTGGTCCCAGAGCCTTTGGTCCTCGATGACCTTCAGGACGCGCTTTCCGCCTGTCGGGACGTGGAACGTTCTCTTTCCCGGCTCGCCCTGGGGACGGGGACGCCCCGAGACCTGGGAAGCATACGGGACACTCTGCAGGAACTGCCCAAACTGAAGGATATCCCCTTCGCCGAGCCCCTGGCGGAGATCTTACGCGCGCTCCCAAACCTAGAGGCTCTTTCTGAGCTCCTGGACGACGCACTGGAGGAAAATCTGCCCAGGGCTTTGGGGTTGGGGCCTGTGATACGGTCCTCCTTCAACGAGGAGCTGGCCTCCTGGCGGTCAGTCAGCGAAAACGGAGAGACGTGGCTGGCGGACTACCTGGAAAAAGAACGAGTGGCCACGGGCAACTCTCGATTGAAGACAGGTTACAATAGGGTTTTCGGTTATTACCTGGAAATCGGACGAACAGGGCTGGAAACGCTTCCACCCAACTACGAACGCCGTCAGACCCTCGTCAACGCCGAGCGCTTCGTAACGCCGGAGCTACGCGAGTTTCAGGATAAAATGGAGCGGAGCAAGGGAGAGATCGCTCGCATCGAGGCGGAACTCTGCCGAGACGTGGCTGAGCACGTGATTACCTGTGCTCTGGATCTGCAAATGCTGGGTCGCCTTCTGGGGCTCTTGGACTGCGTTGGTTCCTTCGCCCGAGTGGCAAGGGAACGTGGTTACGTCAAGCCGCGAGTGAACGGCTCCAGGGGTTTGGAGATCCGCGGTGGGCGTCATCCGGTGTTGGAGACGACTCTTTCCGATTCCTCCTTTGTTCCCAACGATGTGACTCTGGGTGCGGTCCGCGAGGAGGATGGGCAAAATGATAAAGAGGATGGGAAAAATGATCAAAATGAAAATAATGAAAATAATGAAAATGAAAGCAAAGGCGAAGACAACACCCGCATCATCATTTTGACGGGACCCAACATGGCGGGAAAGTCTACCTGGCTGCGCATGACGGCGCTTTTGGCCATCATGGCCCAGGCCGGGTCATGGATTCCGGCGGAGAGCGCGGTCATCGGGCTGGTAGATCGTGTTTTTACCCGCATCGGCGCGCGCGACGACCTGGTGCGCGGTAACAGCACCTTCATGGTGGAAATGCTGGAAACGGCCAATATCCTCAATAACGTCACCGACCGTAGCCTCGTGATCTTGGACGAGGTGGGGCGCGGCACCTCCACCTGGGACGGCATGAGCATCGCCTGGGCGATTCTGGAATACCTGCACCACGACTGTCAAGCGAGCCGACAAAGTGAATCCCCCCGAGTGCTTTTCGCCACTCACTACCACGAACTGACTTGCCTGGAAGAGCGCTTGAAGGGCGTCAAAAACTACAGTATGGCGGTTGCCGAGGGTAGCGAGGGAATTTTGTTCCTGCATCAGGTGACACCTTGTCCCGCTGATCGCTCCTATGGGATTGAGGTGGCGCGTCTGGCGGGATTGCCGAAGTCCGTGCTGCGGCGTGCCTTCGAGCTGCTGGAGCTTTTTGAGCGGGAGGGTTTCGAGCGGTCCTCCGTGCCCGATTCCCTTCCTTTGGCTCACCTGCACGAGCAGCTGAGCCTTTTTTCGCCAGAGACGGACGCGATCATCGAGGAACTGGCGGATCTGGACGTAGACAACTTGACGCCTATGAGAGCGATGGAGACGATCTACAAACTGAAGGAAAAAAGCAAGAAGGCCCGTTACCGTGGGGATTAAGCTCTTGCCGGAGCAGGTGTGGTCGCGGATCGCTGCGGGGGAGGTCGTAGAGCGTCCCGCCTCGGCGGTTAAGGAGATGATCGAAAACTCCCTCGACGCTGGAGCGCGGCGTATCCGGGTCAAACTGTGGGATGGAGGGCGAGTCCGTATCGTGGTCGAGGACGACGGGTCAGGCATCGCTTTTGAGGAACTTCCCTTAGCCCTCACATCCCATGCCACCAGCAAAATCAGAGATATTGAGGACTTGGAGGCTATCCACACCTTGGGTTATAGGGGCGAGGCTCTGGCCAGCTTGACCGCCGTGGGCAAAGTGGAAATACGCTCGCGCCCCTTGAAAAAAAACAGCAGCCCAGAGGCGGAAGAGACCGGTGGAGTTATTCGCGCTTACGAGGGTCGCGTCTCCGACCATGTGAGGATGAATTGTACCCTGGGGACTCGCGTGCAGGTGGACGAGCTTTTTTCAAACCTGCCTGCCCGGCGCAAGTTTCTGAAGAGCGCGACAGGAGAGTTACGGCGCGTTGTGACGATCCTGCGGGAGTACGCCATATGTCGACCAGAGGTGGGTTTCGCCCTGGAACACGACGGGCGCTCCGTTTTTTCCACCGATGGAGGAGGAGACCGGCGCCGCGCTATCGAACAATTATGGGGCACGGAACCGGCAATTCTTACGGTTAGGGCTTCGGTGGCCCATGTGGAGTTGGAGTGCTGGTGGCAGCCCCGCCAGGGCCGGAACGACGTGGCTTCCTTCGTCAATGGGCGATCCGTCACGGACCCGTTGATCAAGGGGGCGTTAAACTCCAGAGCTCGGGAGCTGGTAGGAGGATGGGCGCTTTTCTTTTCCATTGATCCCTCCCTCATCGACGTCAACATTCATCCGGCTAAGGCAGAAATCCGTTTCAGCCGTCCCAGCGAGGTCTTCGATGTGGTGAAAGAGGCGGCGTCCCAGTTGGGAACCCCGACCCCCGTCTATGCGCGTGACGGTCAAACCTTTTCCACGGCTTCCCCAAGACATTTTCAGGATTCTGTTTCATCTTCTTTTTCACCGGCTTTTTCACCAGCTTTTTCACCAGCTTCTTCATCAGCTTCCTCACCAGCTTCTTCACCGCCAGAAACGGAAAGCTGGAACTCCAAGGCCAAGGCCGATTTCAATTCGGGGTCCAACTCAGGTTTTGACTCCTCCGCTGGGTCAGGTTTCAAAAGTCCCAACTCTTCCTCTTTAAATGTCTCCTCTTCGCGGCCTAAAAGCCTCTCATTCAGCGCCCCTCGACCTGATCGGCTTTTCGGTGGGGTGGAGTTGCCTGATTTCGGCCCAAATCTTCCGACAGACACAGAAACAGAAATACCTCACATCGGAGTGGGCGATACCTCAGTTTTCCTCGAAACCGCTGACCCATTGCCCGCGTATCTAGGGCAACTGAAATCGGGGTACCTTTTGTTCGACGTGTCGGACGGGATGGTGGTGGTCGATCCCCACGCGGCGCACGAACGAGTGGCCTTTGAGCGTATTCAGACCGCGGCGCAAGAGGGAAAACGTTCTCAGGCGCTTCTGATACCCGCGCCTTTGCCTCCGACGCTCCAACTGGAGGCAGAGGAAAAGCGAGATGTTCTGGAGTCCGTTGGTTTTCTCCTGGAATCGGTGGATGGGGGTTTGCGTCTTACGGCAGTCCCCTCTTTCGCGAACACACCATCCCCGGAGGCTTTGCTGCGCGGATCTCTCGCCGCGCTCCAGACCGGAGGCGATGCCGACCCTGTGGAGCTGTTGTGGCGTAGTTGGGCGACAATGGCCTGTAAGGAGGCCGTCAAGGTGACGACGAAACTCCTTCCAGAGGAAGCTCTGACGCTCTGGCGCGACTTGCACGTGTGCCATCAGCCCTTTTTCTGTCCCCATGGCCGTCCCACGATCCTGAAACTTTCCAACGGTGAGCTGGCGAAGCACTTCGGGCGAAAATAGGCGCTCAAGAATGATCGCCCCGTCGAATATCCTGGACAGACGACGCTGCGGTGAGGTAAAATTCTATACGGCAATGAGGAGAGTCAAGGCGTGAGACGTGAAAAGTAAAGTAAGGAGGTAATCAATATTATGGATTGGGCCAGAGCATCGGCGGCGACGGTCGTTTGCGAAGAAAAAGGCACGACCTTACGGGATATCGTGCAGGGCATTATGGATGGCGCGGAGACACCCGATACGGTCATGGAGCTTTTGGGCATAGAGAGCGAGGATGAGGGCGCGGAGAATATCCCCGACATCATGAACGTTTTTGTCCCCGTAGTCAACGCCTGGAAGAGCGGCGGTTGCGGAGTGGGGGGTTGTGCCGGCTGTGGAGGCGGGTGTGGTAACCCCTAAATAGAATAATAGTAATAGAATAATAGTAATGGAATAGAGCAGGAGGTCATTCGTTAATTGAGCGATCTCCTGCTTTTTAGAAGGTTGTTCTGTCTATAATGTGTAACGTGTCATGCGGGAGCAACGGGTCACAATCCCGCTGACATGGTTTTGGGAAGAAACGCCAGACGTGAAGTTTGTGGTCGAATAGGTCTGGGTATCCTGTTCTAAAATTTTTCCAAGATGGTATACAGAATGGGCAACAGGCGGAATTGGAAATCACATAAAACCGTTGTTTGCAACAGTTTGTAACGCATTTACCGTTTTCTCACCCATGGTGTATTTCAGTGCGCCCGCGTCTCCCAGAGCAATATGAGCAGAGCAATATGAGCAGAGCAATTATGAGGATCAACTTTCAGCGCTGATGGTCATCGGAGTTCCATCAGCGTTGGATATTATGTATTTCTCTCGTACCATTTAATTTCACGGCTATCGCCGCAAGTCCATTGGCAGCATTTTCCGCCCCATCCCAGACATTTATCGCAGCCTCCGTTTTCGGCATTCCGTCTCATCGCGCGCAAATACCCAAGCTGAGTCAGCCGTTCCAGGGCCGATGACACAGTTTCATTAGAAACGCCCAATTCCGCGGCTATCTCTTGCGGAAGAATCGTTAATTTGGCCTTCATCCCATCCAAAATCTTCATTAACATGACAATTCATCCTCTAAAAAATCAGCCGCCCGACGTGATAGGCCGCAAAGCTCATCAGCAAAGCCATGCCGATGTAATAAAAAGCGATGCGCATCGTCCACTTGATGCTATGTGTCGCGCTCGCCATCGCGCCCATTGTCACGACGCAAGGCATGTTGAAGAAGAATCCAAAGATAAACGCTAGCGCTTGGGGTTTTGTGACGGAAGCCAACAGATTAGCCGTGAAATCGCCCATTACACCCGCCTCTTGCACCGCGAGGCCGGCCAAGTTCACGCCTTCCCCTGTTGCACTGAACAGCGCTCCAATGACACCCAGAGACGCTTCCTTGCCCAGTCCCGAAATGACGAAAGCGATGAAAAGCTGCCAGGTCAAGCCGAACCACAACGTGATGGGCTCGATGAATTTCCCGACAATATAGACCACGCTGCGGGTTATATCACCGCCCGGCGAATAGGAAAGCGCCCAAAACACGACGGCTACCAGTATGATCAGGCGCAAGGCGCGGAACAGCACGTCGCTCATCCGTTGCCAGACAAAACGGAACAACAGCCATGGATTGGGTTTGTGGTAGGGCGGCAGCTCCATAATCAGCCCTGTTCTGTCGCCTTCGGACAAAAATAGGTATCCAAATATCTTCGACGTGATATACATATGCAGCAACGCCACGCCAAAAAGGGCCAGAATAATCCACACCGTATTGTTGCCGAAGAATGTGTAACCCATCAAGGCAACCACGCCCCACACGCTTCCGCAGGGAATGACCAGGCTGATGGATATGGCCAGCATTCGCTGCCTCCACGAGTCTATGACGCTGGTTCCGGCTACTCCTCCAATGTTGCAGCCAAAGCTGACCAGGAAGGGCATGATGGCCTTGCCATGCAGGCCCAGGCGCTGCATGGAGCTATCGAACACGTAGGCGATGCGCGCCATGTATCCGATTTCCTCCAGGAATCCGAAACACAGGCTGATGGCGGCCACGTAAAACGACATGCCCAGCGCCATGATCGCTCCGGGTAAAATCGCGTCGCAAATAAGCGAGACGAGAAACGGTGTGATATGGATTGCATTAAGAGCGGAGGCCAGGTCCGCGGAAACTGTACCCATTGACAAGAGCAGTGAGAAAGTGAAAGGTCCCCCAATGAGCTGAGAACAAATCAGCGCGCCGATGATCGCGCAAACGGCGATCAGTTTTCCCCAGAAACGGGACGTGGCGAGCCTATCGAACCAGCCACGCCGCGGGTGAGCGCCGAAAGGCGCGACAACCGCCTCTTCCACAATGCTGTGAATCCAGCGGAATTTGCAATCTGATGCTATGAGTAGGCCGTCTTTCTGCGTGGACAACGCAGACAATAAAGCCTCGACTTCCGCCCAATTCTCGGTTTTTTCGATCACACGCGCCAGAACCTGTGAGTCTCCTTCCAAGAGCTTCACTCCCGTCCAGACGCGGGAGCGCCCTGGCAGATCGGGAAGGCATTCCATGAGTTCGTCCCATTTAACCCCGAAGGCTTCTTTGTAGAGGATCTCTAATTTGCCGGCATCCAAGTGGCCGCCCGTGATCCCTCCAGACTCCAACATTTTGATCAGCGGCGCGAGCCCGTCTTTCCGCACGGCGGTCACCGGCAGGACAGGAACGCCCAGCGCCGCGGATATGGCCTTGCTGTCGATGATCTTGCCCTGTTCTTCAGCCACATCCACCATATTCAGCAAAATCACGATAGGCCTTTCGATTCCCGCGTAATCGGAGAGCAGGAACATGCTCCGCTCCAATTGAGACGCGTCCAAGATGGCCAGGATCATATCGATCTCGTCGTTTACAATGGCATCCCGCGTGATGACTTCCTCATCGGAATTGGCGCGCAGGCTGTATGTACCCGGCAGGTCCAAAATCCGATACTGCTTGCTTCCGATTGTGAAGTAGCCTTCTTTCCGCTCTACTGTTTTGCCCGGCCAGTTTCCCACATGCTGCCGCGAGCCCGTAAGCGCATTGAAGACCGTGGATTTCCCGGTATTTGGCTGACCCATCAAACCAAATGTTTTCATCACCACCATGCTCATGACGCCGTCTCCACGGTGATTTGCCTCGCTTCTCGGCCGTTTACCGCCAGCATGGTGTCACGAGCGTAGACCAGCACCGGAAGCCCGCCCCCTTTCTGCAATATCTCCAGCTTCGTCCCGGGCGTCAACCCCGCCGACGTAACGCGGGAAATGAATCGTCTGTCGCCGCTGATTTCCTTAATAATGTAAAAATTCCCCTTTTTTACTTCCGCCATTGTCATGGCTTTGCCTCCTATGTCGTGAATTTTGACGCGCCCGCCGAATGCGGAATGACAATATCCGCAGCCACAACCTCGCCGTGAAAAGATTCTCCGTGCCGCTATCACGAAAAACAAAAGAATAATCCCACTCACAAGCAGATTTTCCATGGAAGACCTCCTTCAATTAACACATGTTTTATCTTTCAAACTAAAAATAGTTTGACATAAAAGTTGAGAAAGCGCTACTCCATTCAGGCGTAATTTATTCCTTTTGGACAGAAACTTTTCGGTATTCTGATGGGACAAGACCCATGCGCGACTTAAAGGCCGCTGAAAACTTCGCGTGGGTTTCATAGCCCACTCTCGCGGAAATATCGGCGACAGAGCTGTCAGTTTCCCGGAGCATAGCGGCCGCAGCTTGTAAACGGTATTCGCGTATGTAGTTATGGATGGATGCCCCGAATATAGACTTAAAGCAGCTTTTCATCGATGTGAGCGGTATATCGAACTGCCTTGACAGTTCATCCTGCGTAAACTGTTCCTCCATATGAGCTATAATGTGGTTACGTATGCCTTTCACTTTGTCTATCTGCGTCCTGTAAAAATACCGGCGATGTTCTTCTGTCACACTCACTTCCATAGTGTCGAGATAGAGCATGAGTTCCATCACTTTCAGCTTGATGTAACTTTCCTTTACGATGTCCCGCGCCTCGTAAAGATCGGAGAAGAGGCGTTTAAGGGAATCCACGCACTGCGTGATAAAAAAAGGCCGCGCTTTACAAAACTTTTTTTTAACGGCCGCTAGGTCTATTTTCAATTCTCCAAGCGTGTCGGAGATTTTTTCGATGATTTTCGACGCGAGCGGAATATCCACAAAAATTGAGATGCCATGGTAGCGCGATAGCGGGAAAAATGACGATCTTAGAACACAGGACATGAGCGCGACCATCATGTCACCTTCGCTGATATAGGTATGCTCGCCATCTTGAAGCTCGACCTCGAACCGTCCTTCGAGGCAATAGCTGATTTCCATTACATTCTCCGCGCCGGCAAACGACCTGATGGCATGTCCCTTAAATTCGGACATGTGCATATCGCTGTACAGCAGCTTAATGCCGGGAGAGATGTGATACATAGTGAGAACCCCGTTCCCTGTGTCATTTTCAATTTGACAGAGCATACAGCTTTCGTTTCGGGAGAGGGTTTTTGCGCCTAATTCCAAGAGGTCGGTATATATTCGTTTTTCGGTATAATAGCAAATCATGTCATTTGCGTTTTTTTTCGCCCTTCCGTCGAAGGGCTTTTTTGTATTTTGCGGTACGCACCATGTACGTCCAATACGCATAGCCTCCGCAATCTTTCCTCCCTCGCACAGCTTCTGCACACGCCGTTGCGAAATTCCCCAACGCGCTGCCGTTTCTTTAACGGACATGTAACCGATCATCCCAAAGCACTCTCCGATAATATTGCTTCTTTATGTTTTCTTTATGTTTTCTTTGCGTTTTCTTTGTATACGTGATAACAGATATAGAGGAATATTACCATAACCTTTTAGGCTGCGAAACAGAGCCAGACGCTCGCAGACTCGTTGCGCGGCCTCACAAGGAACGTCCATTCACAAGGAACATCCATTCACAAGGAACATCCCATTCACAAGGAAAGCCCATTCACAAGGAAAGCTCATTCACAAGAGGAACGTCCATTCACAAGGAACGTCCGTCAATTGGAACATCGACACGCGCAATTCTATATTGAAAGGGTTGGTGAACCGTGATTTTCGTTTCCGCGACGCCTGGTCGGGTTTTGCGCTTTCATGCGCGCCACGCTTGAAATCTATTTGGAGTAAAACTCATCTTGTGCTATTCTAACTTCCGTCTACAGATAAATACGGAAGAAATGAACGAGGAGGAATGTGCGTAATGGAAAAGGAATTTTCCGTTCAGATCGGCGAGAAACCGCTTGTGTTTCGTACCGGAAAATTGGCGAAACAAGCAAACGGGGCCGTCTTCGCGTCGCAGGGGGAGACAACGATCTTGATTACGGCCTGTGTAACGGACACGGCGCGGACAGGTATAGATTTTTTCCCGTTATTGGTGGATTTTGAGGAACGTTACTATTCCGCTGGTAAAATTCCAGGAGGCTTTATCAAGCGAGAAGGACGCCCCACGGAGTCCGCTATATTGAGTTCGCGGGTGATTGACCGGTCGATACGCTCGCTTTTCGACGACAGAATGCGCAACGACGTGCACGTTGTCGCCACGGTCATGGCCGTGGACCAGATCTACCCCCCCAACGTTCTAGCGATCAACGGAGCTTCGGCGGCTCTGGCCATCTCCGGCATCCCTTGGGGCGGTCCAGTGGGTGCAGTCCGAATCGGATTAATGGATGGTAAACTAATCGTGAATCCCACTGAGGAACAGATGAGCTCGTCTTCTCTGGACCTTCTGGTGGCCGCTCACGATGATGGCATCACTATGGTGGAGTCTGGGGCTGCCGAGGTATCGGAAGAACTTCTGGTTGATGCCATCGACCTGGCTCAGAACGAAATCAAAAAACTCATCGCTTTGTTCCGTCAAATGAGAGACGAGGTTGGTAAACCGACCATAGAGGTCACCCTGCCGGAATCCCATCCAGAGGTAGACTCCTGGATCATAGAAAACCTGGATTCAACCATCGACGCCGCCGTTCGCATTCACGAAAAGAAACCCCGATCCGAAAAAATAAGCGCGGCAAAAAAAAGCGCCAAGGTACATTTCGCGGAGTCCCATCCTGGGTTGGAAGATTACATTTCGTCCTGTGTGGACGAGCGCGTCAAGAAGATCATGCGGTCCATCATCGTAAACGAAGGCGCGCGTGTGGACGGAAGAGCTATGGATCAGTTGCGTGAAATCGGTTGCGAACTGGGAATCCTTCCCCGCGTCCACGGCTCGGCGCTGTTTACGCGAGGAGAAACCCAAGCCCTGGCCGTGACGACCTTGGGCATGGTGGGCGAAGACGACCAGGTCCTGGATGGCATCAAGCTGGACGAGCCCGCCAAACGCTTCATTCTGCATTACAATTTTCCTCCTTACTCGGTGGGCGAGGTACGCGCTATGCGCGGCCCGGGTAGACGCGAAATCGGTCACGGAGCCCTGGCCGAGCGCGCGTTGCGCTACGTGATTCCCTCTGGAGATGAATTTCCTTACGTTATCCGGGTCGTCTCCGACATTCTGGAGTCGAATGGTTCCAGTTCCCAGGCCAGCATCTGCGGCGGCAGTCTGTCCATGATGCACGCCGGCGTGCCGCTGCGTAAACACGTGGCGGGGATCGCTATGGGCCTCATTAAGGAAGGGGACAAAATCCAGGTCCTGACCGACATTCAGGGACTGGAGGATCACTATGGCGATATGGACTTCAAGGTGGCTGGGACGCGAGACGGAGTGACCGCCCTCCAAATGGACAACAAAGCGGGAGGCATCACGCGGGAGATTTTGCACAACGCTCTGAATCAGGCCAAAACTGCGCGCCTTCAGATCCTGGAGAAAATGGAATCTCGGATCTCGGTCCCAGACAGCTTGTCGCCCAACGCGCCGCGCATCTACAAGACGACGATCGACCCCGAAAAAATTCGGGATGTTATCGGTCCCGGCGGGAAGACGATCCGTAGCATCACCCAGAGGGCGGGAGTTAAGATCAACGTGGAAGACTCCGGGGACGTGAGCATCGCGGGTTCTACGCAAGAACGGGTGGACGAGGCCCTCTCCATCATTCGCGGGCTCACTAAAAACCTGGCGGCTGGAGAGATTTACCACGGCACTGTCACTCGCCTCATGGCTTTCGGCGTTTTCGTGGAGTGTTTACCCGGAAAAGAGGGTTTGTTGCACTTGAGCGAGGTCAGCACTCACCGTGTCCCCAAGGTGGAGGACGTCTTCAAACCCGGTGACAAGGTCTTGGTTATGGTCAAGGAGATCGACGATATGGGCAGGGTGAACTTGACGCGCCGCCGCATCGTGTTGGACGAGGCCAAAGTCACCCAGGCCGGATTCGGACACTGTTTGCCCGATGAGCGAGAGCGCGAGAACCTGATCGAAAGTGTCGCCGAAAACGCGCCTCCTGCCGCTCCTAGAGGCGACAGAGACAATAGAGATCGAGACCGCCACGATAGAGGAGATAGGGGAGGACGCGAGTATCGACCCTACAGTGGAAGACCTTCCAGGAAAGATTGAGTTTATGTCTCAAGCCTTGATTTCCATTTTTCGGACCGAGAGGGCTAAGAAATTTCCCCTACCGGCCTACGCGACTCCTGCCTCGGCTGGAGTTGACCTTCGGGCGGTAGAAGGGTGCGCGATTCAGCCGGGAGAAAGAAGGCTCATCCCCACGGGCATCAGTATCGCGCTTCCCGTGGGTTACGAGGCTCAGGTACGACCCCGCAGTAGCCTAGCTCTGAAGCAAGGAATCATCCTGCCCAACAGCCCCGGGACCATTGACGCCGACTACCGAGGGGAGATCAAAGTGATTCTATTGAATCTGGGAGATTCCCCTTTTACGATAGAACCGGGTGATCGCATCGCCCAGATGGTGGTGGCGCCGGTGAGCCAGGTGAATTGGGCGGAAGTCGATACATTGAACGATTTGCGCGAAACAGAACGAAGCGAAGGCGGTTTCGGCAGTACGGGAAGATAAAGGTGACCAACATCGGCCCCCGTACTGTAGAGACGCACAGTTGTGCGTCTCTATTATGTGTCTCTACTAGATGAGAGTAGGGGGGTAATACATAGTATCTAAATACATAGTATCTCATAGTATCTCATTGAAGGCAGAATTTACGATTGATTCTGGAGTCTGGTAAATGGCTCATATATGTTCCAATAGCTACTGATGTTATAGCCGAAAATCAAGACCACGTAGTGGCTATTGCCCCGGACATCCGAACGTTTGTATGTAGAGACAGTGTGTCTCTACTGTAAAGAAGACTATGCGAAACGTATTTACTAGTTATAAGTAGGTATTAGTACGCTGAAGGGATCGAGTTGAAGTGTTACTCCGAAAAGAATTTACCTTCGACGCAGCGCATAACCTGGTTCATTATCACGGCAAATGCGAGGCTCTTCATGGACACACCTATCGCTTGGCTGTGGTGTTGGAGGGCGTTCCAGACGAGGAGGGGATGATTCTCGATTTCCGAGAGTTGTCCCAGATCGTGAAAAACCGCGTTGTATCGCGCTTGGATCACAGTTATATCAATGATATTCTCGAACAACCTACAGCGGAAAACATCGCGTTTTGGGTGTGGGACCGGATTATAGAAGAGGTTTCGCGCCCTAACTGCAAACTTTTCTGCCTGGAAGTCTGGGAGACGCCCACCAGTTGCGTGACCTTGAGGGCCGAAGATAAAAAGAGCTAAAGACGGGCGATGAGAGACGTACAGAAGGATAAGGATTCCAGAAATATCGCTATCGACCGGGTGGGGGTCTGCGGCGTCAGCTACCCGATCCTGGTGATGGACCGAGACAGCGGCGCTCAAAATACGGTGGCCTCCATTGCCATGTCGGTGTCGTTGCCCCACGAGTACCGCGGAACTCACATGAGCCGCTTCATCGAAACCCTTGAGGAGTACAAGGGCAAGGTGGGGCCGGCGACCCTGGAGGCCGTAACGAAACGTCTGTGCGAAAAACTAGACGCGACGGAGGCTGAGATCGAGTTTCAATTTCCCTATTTTGTGCAAAAAAACGCGCCTGTGTCGGGCATTCCCAGTTATATGCGCTATGAGGCTAGCCTTGAGGGGATATACAAACAAGGCGTTTTCGACATGGTTTCAGGAGTGGGAGTTTCCATCCAGACTCTTTGTCCCTGTTCAAAAGAGATTTCCTCCTGCGGTGCTCACAATCAACGCACGATGGTACGCCTTCAGGTGAGAATGAACGAGTTGGTATGGTTCGAGGAGATGATCCAGATGGTGGAAAATTCTTCATCCACGCCCCTCTTCACTCTATTGAAACGCGAGGACGAAAAACACGTGACGGAGCAGGCTTACGCCAATCCTCATTTCGTGGAGGACGTGCTGCGAGATCTAGCCGTGAAGTTGAACGATAATGATCGGATCGACTGGTATCGCGTCTCGGTCAGGAGCGCCGAGAGCATCCACAATCACGACGCGTTTGCGGAGGTCTGCCGGGACAAAAGAAGTCTAAAAGAAACCTAAAATCATAAAAACCGAAACGCTATGCGCCCAAACAAAAGAAAACGCCCTAGACAAAACAAAAGACGCGTTCATAATGAATGGGTTTTTTTGAAAAAAATAGTTTACTATTTGACTATCTTGACCTTGGGGTTGGGAGTGGTCAAGGTGTATATCCTCTGGCTGGACAACTATAACGCGTTGCATCCCGACGTAGTACAGGCAATGGCGATGGGTTATGTGGAAGAGCTTCCTCTAGAGGGCATTTTGATCTGGGACGAAGATATCATCATTACGCCTCGGGATGGAGTGTTGACCTATCCTTCGCCCTTGCCGAGGCGAGTGGCGAAGGGCGAGGCTGTGGCCGCGGTGGATGGCGTCGCGATTAAGGCAAGTGTCACGGGATATTTTTTCCCCGCCCTAGATGGACTGGAGGGCAGGTGGGTTTATTCGCAGTTGTGGCCCGCTTCCTCTCGACTGACTTCGCGGGAGGTTAGACTTTTGGAAAACGGTTCTCACCTGAACAAAGGAGATCCCGTGGGTAAACTGGTGCCCCAACCTCAGGATTTGCGCTGTATCGCCTATCTTGACAAAACTCTTTCGCTGGAGCGGGATATGAGACGGGGGTTCATCGACATCAAGACGGAACCTTATGGCAAAAGCTTTCAGGCAGTGATTCGTGCGTCCGACAATGTGGGGCAGAAGGCGAAGGTCTATATTACTTTACCTTTTTTCCCGCCGGAGGCATTGAGAAGCCGGTCTTTTTTTTGCAGCGTTCTGACGGGAGACCGACACGGCGTGTCGCTTCCCGAATCGGCGGTGATCGTGCGAGAGGGGAAGTTGGGAGTTTTTATGGTCCAGGGTAGCGTGACGGAGTTTACCGAGGTGGAAGGGTTTCCTGCGGGAGAGGGTAATTTTTTCATTACAAAGGGCGTCGTGCCGGGCAACGTAGTGCTTCTGTATGCTAACAACGCTAAAGAAGGAGTCATTAGACTTTGGTAGAAATAATAGACACGATAAAAGAGCGTGTCCTGTCCGTGAGGGAGAGGATGGAACGGAGCGCCGCCCGTGTCGGGCGCCGCGCTTCTGAAATTCAGTTGATGGCGGTCACGAAAACTCGCACAAAGGAGGAGATGTTGGAAGCCGCCTCTTTAGTGGATGTGCTGGGCGAAAATCGAGTGCAAGAAGCCTCCTCCAAAAAACGAGATTGGCCCGGCTCCATGAATGTCGCGTGGCATCTGATCGGTCACCTGCAGAGCAACAAAGTCCGCAAAGCCCTGAGTGTGTTCGACGGGGTGGACTCGGTGGATTCCGTGGGGTTGGCTTTGGCCGTGGAACGGATCGCGGCGGAAACGGACCGCGTCGTTCCCGTGCTCTTGGAGGTCAATACATCAGGAGAGGCCGCCAAGACGGGGGTTGCCCCGGAGCATTTTCCTGAACTGCTGGACCGCGCGTTGGACTGCCCTCACCTGAGGTTGGACGGTCTCATGACTATAGGTCCTCTGACGGAAGCTGAAGCGGAGGCGCGAAGGGCTTTCGCCCGATTACGTGAAATGGTTTTGGAGGCTCGGCATAAATCAGGGTTGTTGTTGTCCGTTCTTTCTATGGGTATGAGTGATGATTTCGAATGGGCGATCCTGGAGGGCAGCACCGTTGTGCGGATAGGAACAGCGTTATTCGGAGCCAGGCATGGCCTATAACGAAGCTCGAGGACAACGATAAAATTTCGTTACTAGAGTTTTTTCATCTTGTATAATAGAATAATATAGGCTTCTCTGGCTTCGGAGAGGGGGGCATAAGCGAGTGTGGAGAAACGTGATGCAACTTTTCGGCTTCTATGGAGAAGAAGACGAAGAAGACGAATATCCAGAGTATGACGAGGAGCCTCAGCTTAGAGGTAAGAGTAGGCAGACTAAAAAAAACAGAACCGGCAGGAAAGAGGTGCCCCGAGCGAAGCCTACCTCCCCTGCATTGGTTTTTTTTAAAGGAGTACCATCAGAGGATATCAAACTTCGGCTGCGAGATGTGTTATTGGGTGGGACAATGGTGCTTCTGGATCTTCAAGACCTGGATAAAGAACATTTGCAAGGAGAAGGGAATAGTTTTCTTCATTTTATGGGAGGCGTGGCCTTCGCGCACAGAGGACAGATGGAGCAGATAGGGCCGTTTCTTTTTGTCATTACCCCACGTGAAGGAATGTTGGAATGTTGGCCGGGGGAGGAATAACCGATGTCGGATCTTTTAACCGCCAAGGATGTTGAGCTGAAAATATTCAAAAGGGCGTCGTTTGGGGGGTACGCTATCCCTGACGTGGAGGAATTCCTAAACCAGGTCGCCGAGGATCTGGAAGCCTATGTCTTACGGCAGAACGAGATGCAACGACGCGTCTTCGAGCTGGAAGAGTCTTTAAAGCGCCACGAAGCCATGAAGGACACAATCAAAGACGCCCTCATCCTGGCTCAAAACGCCGCCAAGGAAAAAGAAGACGAGGCCAAGCACCAGGCTGAACTGATCCTAGCCAAGGCCCAGGCGAAGATCGGCGAGTTCGATTTGCAAGGCCGCCGCCGCCTGGAAGAAGCGGAAAATTCCGCCGACAACACCATTGCCGAGGCCAGAGCCACCGCGGCTCAGATTATCAGAAAGGCGGAAGAAAAAGAGGACGAGGCCCGGAGAAAACTCGAAAACACGGATGTGGATGTTGCCAAACGCATCGCCGAGGCCAACGATCGGGCCAGCGACATCACGGCCGCGGCTCGCCTTGAGGCGCGGCGGGTGACTAGCAAGGTCAAACATGAAATCGAGGAAAGCAAGCGCGAATTGAACCTCCTCCAAGTGGAGAAACGGCATTTTTTGAGAGATACCTCGGAATTGGTGTCCGTATTTGCTCACATGCTCGAAGACGCGGGGCGAAAGTTGGAGAAAAGCAGTCAGTCCTTGGATGAAGGGGAGCATTCACCCAAACAGGAAGCGGGTAGAATGACTTTGTCTTTTTCGCCTGTAGTCGACGAGGCTGACGACGAGGTAGCCATCTCCTGAGCCTTATTTCGCTCGCTTCACCGGTTCGGTTCGTCAAGGGCGTAGGCGAAGCGCGGGAGCGTGTTTTTTCCCGTTTGGGCGTCAAGACGGTGGAGGACCTTCTGTTTTTTTTCCCGCGACGTTATGAGGATAGAAGAAATATTACGCCGCTTTCCGCTCTGATAGAAGGAGAAATGGCGTCGGTGATCGCCGAGGTTGTCTCCTTCGAAAGGCGTCCTACATCGCGTCCAGGCCTGGAAATCGCGTCGGCCTTTTTGGGCGACGGAACAGACGTGGCTAAAGCGATATGGTTTAATATGCCTCGGTGGGGAGACGCCTTGACCCCCGGCGTTCGAGTCGCGCTTTATGGCAAAGTGGAAAGGCGAGGCGGTTTACAGTTGACCAACCCGGAGTTCGAGGTGTTGGATAACTCTGCTCCGGAGTCTGTGGGGCATATTGTGTCGGTTTATTCTGCGACGGCCGGCCTTCCTCCAAGATGGATCCGCCGTGTTGTTTCTACGGCTTTGGCGCGCCACTTGTCCGAGATAGAGGATTTTGTTCCACCTGAGATACGACAAAAATACGCGTTTGGGGACCTGCAAGAATCGGTGCTGGAGCTGCACCGGCCTCAAGGGCGTGAGAGCTGGTTAAGGGCGAGAAACCGTTTGGCCTTTGATGAGCTTTTTCTTTTACAGATAGGCTTGCTATTGCGCAAGATGAAACGTGTAACGACCCAGAAAAGCTCCATATTGAAACCGGCGGAAAAATTTCGGTCTTTTTGGCAATCTCTGCCTTTCCGGCCCACAGACGCTCAGATCCGAGCCATCGAGGAAATTTTGTCCGATTTGTCCTCGGACGCCCCCATGAATCGTCTGCTCCAGGGCGACGTAGGTTCCGGGAAAACCATAGTTGCCGTGGCAGCTCTGGTGACCGCCGTAGACGGTGGCGTTCAAGCGGCTTTCATGGTTCCCACGGAGATCTTGGCCCAACAACATTTTTTCAGGCTCAAAAACCTGCTTTCGGGGCTCGGTGTTCGGGTTGGCCTTTTGACAGGAGCTCTTTCCTCTCGTATTCGCAAGGAAACTCTCGAAGCGATTGCTTCCGGTGAAGCCCGGATTGTAGTGGGGACCCATGCGGTTTTCAGCGCGAAGGTCATTTTCAAGGAACTGGGGCTCGTAATCGTGGACGAACAACATCGTTTCGGGGTTTTGCAGAAAAACGCACTCCTGGCTAAAACCCATTCACCCCACGTGTTGGTCATGACGGCAACCCCCATTCCCCGCACCCTCACCCTTTCCATCTATGGAGACCTGGACGTGTCTATTTTGGACGAACTCCCCTCTGGGCGTAAACCCGTGAAAACCTATCGCTTGGGGTTTTCATCGGCTCACCAGACGAAATTACGGAGTTTTATCCGAGAAACAGCCCGGCGGGGGCGCCAGATTTACTGGGTTTGCCCTCTGATTGAGGAAAGCGAAAAGCTAGACGTCACCGCGGCGTACATCCGCTTCCAGAACCTGAAAGAAGAACTGTCCGAGTTGCGTATCGCCCTGATTCATGGACAGTTGCCTGCCGACGAAAAGGAGACCATCATGACGGCCTTCGCGGCGGGCGAAATTGATATTCTGGTGGCTACCTCCGTCATCGAGGTGGGGGTTGATGTGCCTAACGCCACCGTCATGGTCATTGAGGACGCCACTCGTTTCGGCGTCGCGCAGTTGCATCAACTTCGTGGTAGGGTCGGCAGAGGCGATGAGGAAAGCCATTGTATCCTTTTGGCCGGAAAATCCACGCCTCAGGGCACGGCGCGGCTAGACGCCATGATTTCCACCTCCGACGGTTTCAAGATCGCGGAGATGGATCTTCTCCAACGGGGACCCGGCGAAATTTGCGGCGTCCGCCAGCACGGCGTCACCGATTTTCGCGTGGCCGACTTGGTTCGCGACCATAAGCTCTTGGAAATCGCCAGAAAGGAAGCGGCCATTCTAGTGGAAGCGGATCCTGAATTGAAAAACGCGCGACCTCTGGCGGAAGCACTGATGTCTCGGCTGGGCGCGGCCTTAGATTTGGCGGGAACGGCTTGAAAGATATGCCAATATGCTAATAAAGAAGCCAATAAAGAATATGTTAAGATAAATAATCAATCGTAAATAATCAATCAATGACACAAAGTAACGACACAAAGTAATGACACAAAGTGTAGAGAGAATGGGGAGAAGGCCCATGAACCACATCGGAGCGGTGACGTTACAGGGGATGGAAGCTATTCCCGTAGAGGTAGAGGTCGAGATCACAGGAGGGCTTTTTTCCATATCGATCGTGGGGTTGCCCGACATTGCGGTGAAAGAGTCGAGAGAACGAGTTCGTGCCGCTTTGAGAGCGGTGGGGTTGCCCCTAAAGGGGCGGGTGGCGGTCAACCTGGCTCCAGCCGATCTTCCCAAAGAGGGCGCGTTGCTGGATCTGCCCATTGCTCTGGGTATGATGTGCAGCGCGGGACTTTTGAAATTGGACAAACCGGCTTTGTACATGGGGGAACTAGCGTTGGACGGACGGTTGCGCCGCGTCCGAGGTGCTGTTCCCGCCGCGTTTCTGGCTCGCGCCCAAGGTATTCCCCTTTATGTTCCCAGAGAAAACGCGGACGAGGTGGGGCTGGTAAAAGGCGTGGAAGCTTATGCCGTGGGGGACCTGATGGAGCTGATCTCCATCTTGAAAGGGGAGTCCCAGGTAGAGCCCGTAATCCAGTCGCCCTCCCCTGATGACGTGGTGGTGGTGGACCCCGATTTCAGCGACATCAAGGGACAGGTCGCCGCCCGCCGTGCCGCCGAAGTAGCCGCGGCGGGGCACCACAACATCTTGCTGGTGGGCTCTCCGGGCAGCGGAAAAACCTTGATCGCCCGGGCTTTGAACGGGATTTTGCCCCCTTTGAACGATGAGGAGCTGATCGAAACCCTGCTGGTTCGTAGCACGTTGGGTCTCCTCCCTGAGCCGGGACGGAGACGGCCTTTTCGGACGGTGCACTTCACCGCCAGCACCGTCTCCATCTGCGGCGGAGGGTCGTCCCTCCGGCCGGGAGAGGTATCTCTTGCCCACCGAGGAGTTCTCTTCCTCGATGAATTTACGGAATTTAGAAGAGATTTGACCGAAAGCCTGCGGGCTCCGCTAGAGGACGGTCAAGTAGTGGTGAGCCGCGCGGCAGGAACGGTGACGTATCCGTCGCGGGTGCTTTTGGTGCTGGCGGCGAACCCTTGCGCTTGCGGACACTTGGGCGACTCGGTGGAAAAATGTATCTGTTCATCGGTGGAACTAAGTCGTTACAAGCGCAGGTTGTCGGGCCCCATTCTGGACCGCATCGATCTACAAATTTCCGTGCCTCGCCTTCTGCCGGAAGAACTTTTATCGTTTTCAGGCAACGCCGAGAGCAGCGAAACCATCCGTCGGCGCGTCTGCAAGGCGAGAACTTTGCAGCAAGAGCGTTGGGAGCCTTACGGTTTTTCCTGCAACGCGGAGCTGCCTGAGAAGATCGTGCGCCGCCATTTGGAGCTCTCGACCGAGACGCGAGATTTTCTCGCGGGCATGGCAAGCAAGTTACGATTGTCGGGACGGGGCATCAGCCGTGTGCTAAAAGTCGCGCGTACCATCGCGGACCTGGCTGACGAACCTCATCTCCAAATCCACCATTTGGCGGAGTCTTTGATGTACCGCCGAGGGGCGGTAACAGAATAGCCAACAATCCAAGCAAAAATCAACGGGACGACGTTCGGGTTCTTTTTTGACATTTTGACATAAGGATTGAACCTTGAAAACTGGATATATGCGCTTATTCAATATGTATCAAATCAAATCACCGCTATAGGTGATTATACTGTCATATTCGTCTAAGGGCGATGTCAACAGCCTTGTCACCCTGATGTACTCCACTACATCTTTCATTTACATCTTTCATTTACATTTCATTAGCGCGATGCCTTCGGGTGTGCTACCGGGAAGCGGGCAAAACTCCATCGAATTTTGCCCGCCAAATGTCCGGTGTTCTGTTGCTCCGGGGCGCTGAGGGAGCGATAAAACCATACCTCCGCGTCCCAGATACTACTTACTCTGCCAGCTTTTCTGTGATCGTTTTTTAGTCGCGCTTCGCCCAGACCATCATGCTGACTAAGCCTAAGGCCAACAGGGCGGTCATACCCGCACCCGTGCTACACCCGCCGCTGGGACTGCCGCGAGTAGGCATCTCGTCGTCTGGATCGTCGGTGCCGGGGTCATCAGTGCCAGGATCGTCGGTTGCGGCAATGTAAGTGACCGCGTAGACTGAGAGATGATTCGTCGTGAAGGTGGCCAGGCCCCTCTCGTACTTCACTCCTGTCTGCGGCTGAGTAGTTCCGTCTTCGGCGACGTGAATGACCCCGACTCTGCTATCGACTTCGTTCGTTTTCCGCGTGTAGGGCAGGCCGATGGTCAATTTGCCGGTAGTCTCGAAATCCTCCAGCTTCGCGTTGTTGACAAACAGGGAAACGTCGTAGACTTCGCGCACAGTGTCGCCGCTCAACGTCTCTTGCTGCGCCTCGGTCAGTTCCTCCAGCCGCGCTTCGTCCTCTTTGGCGATGACGACTTCGACCGTGGCGGCATCCTCGCCTTGCGCTTTCTCAATCAGATCTTTCATCGCGTCGGTGTTCAGGGTAACCTCGCCGACGTTGGAAGCGATCTTGATGTTCTTAACCTCGCTATCCGCGACTATTCTCAGGTCACTGACGGGGATTGCAACCCTGACTTCCTTGATATCAATCGGTTGACCGCTTACATCGACTGGCTTATCGATCTTGATCACTATCGTAGGTTCCGTGCCGTTAGCGTCGGCCGCTTTGATAGCGGCGTCGATGATCGTCTGCGTTATCGATCCCGTGGAGATGGTAACGGTCGCTACGCCGGTGCTTACATTGCCTTTTACCTCAACGGGCAGGATAACGGCGCCATCATCGTCGATGTCAGGCGTTTCGGGGTCGTTGGTGCCGGGGTCGTCAGTTCCTGGGTCGTCAGTGCCTGGATCGTCGGTTCCGGGATCATCCGTGCCAGGGTCGTCAGTGCCGGGGTCATCAGTATCAGGGTCGTCAGTACCGGGGTCGGTGGTTGCGGCAATGTAAGTGACCGCGTAGACCGAGAGATGGCTCGTCGTGAAAAAGGCCATACCCCTATCGTTGTCGTACTGCCTGCCCTCGTTCATTTGTTGGGTAGTGCCGTCTTTGGCGACGTGATAAACCCAAATTCTGTCACCGGCCTCACCCGTTTTCAGCGTGTAGGGCAGACCGATGGTCAGTTTACCAGTCTCAGTCTCGAAGTTCTCGACCTTCGCTTCGTTGATAAGCAGGGAAACGTCGTA